>JAEUJK010000792.1 GCA_016794735.1 Gemmatimonadota bacterium
ATCGACACGCTGGGCGGGCATCGGTCCCAATACATCGGGGCCCTCGATGCCGCGTTGCAGGAGGCCTCCCTCAAGCAGGATGAGCGCGAGACCGGGCAGGGATCGCTGTTTGGTGACGCCAGCAGCAGTGAGACGAAGGCCGCGCACGTTCCCACACTGCCCAACGTCGCCCCGCTGTCGGAGTCCGAGCGCCTCACGCGCGAGAAGGAGATCCTCGGCTTCTATATCTCCGGGCATCCACTCGAGCCGTATCGCGCCGAGTGCGAGCTGTTCGCGTCGCATCTCGTGAGCGCCCTCGGGACGTGGCAGGAGGGGAGCATGACGCTCGGGTGCGTCGTGTCCGCGATCAAGCGGCAGGTCTCCAAGAAGAGCGGCAACGAGTTCGCGCGCATCACGGTGGAGGACTTCTCTGGCACCGCGGAACTGCTGGTATTCCCGGAGGCCTGGGCCGCGCTGCAGGACAAGATCCGCCCGGATGTGCCCCTGCTCATCAAGGGCGCGTACGGACGGCGCGACCAGGGGTCCGACAACCCGACGTTCATCGTGGACGCCGTGCAGCGGTTCGAGGAACTTCGCCTGGCCGGTCAGGTGGCGGTGGAACTACACCTGACCCAGGGGGGCTCGGCTGAGCTTGCGGCGAATTCTCCTGTCGCGGAGCTTACACCCGGGGTCTTCGCGGATGTGCGGACGGTGCTCGAGGGCCATCCCGGAACGGCGCCGGTTGAGGTACGTTGGTCGGATGAGAAGGGGGGAACCGTGCGCCTGCGGTCGCGAACAATGAAGGTGGCGGCCAGTGGGGCTGCACTGGGCGAGCTGCGCTCGCTGCTGGGGCAGGACCGGGTGCGATTGATCCGCGTGGGAGGGTAACCCGACATGGCGAATACACCGACACTCGAGTTCGAGCGCCCGATCTTCGAGCTGGAGAAGCAGATCGACGAACTGCGGCGCACCGCGGGCGACCAGCAGCTGAGCGTGGACGAGGAAATCGCGCCGCTGCAGGAGAAGCTCTCGCAGCTGCGGGGCGAGGTGTACCGCAACCTCACGCCGTTGCAGCGGCTGCAGGTCGCCCGGAGCAACAAGCGTCCGTTCACGCTGGACTACCTGCGGCTGTGCTTCACGGACTTTGTCGAGCTGCACGGTGACCGGCTGTTCCGCGAGGACGCGGCCATTGTCGGCGGGTGGGCGCGTCTCGACGGCGAGACGGTGATGGTCATCGGCCACCAGCGGGGTCGCGACACGAAGGAGAACCTGCGCCGGAACTTCGGGATGCCGCACCCCGAGGGGTACCGCAAGGCACTCCGCCTCATGAAGCTGGCGGAGAAGTTCCAGGTGCCGGTGTTCACCTTCATCGACACGCCGGGTGCGTGGGCCGGGCTTGGCGCCGAGGAGCGCGGGCAGGCCGAGGCCATCGCGCGCAACCTGTTCGAGATGAGCCATCTCGAGGTGCCGATCGTGGCCACGGTCATCGGTGAGGGCGGTTCGGGCGGTGCCCTGGCGTTAGGCATCGCGGACCGCGTGCTGATGCTGGAGAATTCCGTCTATTCGGTGATCACCGTCGAGGGCTGTGCGGCGATCCTCTGGAAGGACGGCAAGAGTCCCGAAATGCGCGAACGCGCCGCGACGGCGCTCAAGATCACGGCGCAGGACCTGCTCGAGCTGGGCGTGATCGACGAGGTGGTGCCTGAACCCATGGGTGGGGCCCACACGAACCACGAGGCCACCGCCGCCTCGTTGCAGGAGGCGCTGATCAAGAACTTCGAGGAGCTGCGCAAGCTGAAGCCCGAGAAGCTCGTGCGCCGCCGTCGCGAGAAGTTCCTCAAGATGGGGCAGTTCACGGAGTGATCGTCGAAGTCCTCTTCAAGGGAAGTCGCAAGGAGTTCTTTCACTGGGAGAGTGAGGAGCCCTTGCCGTTGCGCGTTCCCGTCATCGTCGAGGCCGACCGCGGCGAGGACCTGGGGTACGTGCACGCGACGGGCGAGCTGGCGGAGAAGCGCCTCGCCGGCGTTCCCCATGCCCCGGAAGAGGGGGTGACGCGCGTCATCCGCCGGCGGGCCACCTCCAACGAAGTGAAGCGAGTCGAGGAGCTGCGGGCCGACGATGACGTGGCCCGCCGCGAATCCGCGGCGAAGGCGCGTGCGGCCGGCCTCGCGATGAAGGTCACCGACGCCGAGTGGCGCTGGGACCGGCGCAAGCTCACGCTGTACTTCACCGCGGAAAAGCGGGTGGACTTCCGTACCCTGGTGCGCGACCTCGCCGCCGCGTTCCGCACGCGCATCGAACTCAAGCAGATCGGCGTCCGCGATGAGGCCAAGCGACTGGGCGGCATCGGGCGGTGCGGCCGCGAATACTGCTCGGCGTCGTGGCTGCCCGACCTGCGACCCGTGAACCTGGGCGTCGCGCGTGACCAGCGCCTGTCGCTGAATCCGACGCAGATCTCCGGGGCGTGCGGGCGGCTCATGTGCTGCCTGCGCTACGAACACGACTTCTATGTCCAGCAGCGCAAGCGCTTCCCCAAGGAGGGCAAGGTCATCGAGACCTCCAAGGGTGAGGAGAAGGTGTTGTCGAACGACATCTTCCGCGAACGCGTGACGCTGCGGAACATCGAGGGCGAGACGCGCATCGTGCCACTCGCCGAGTTGCGACGCGAGTGGAAGAACGCGCCGGCTGGTGCCCAGGCCATCGAGGACGAGCCGATCGCCACGGACGACAGCGTGAGCGAGGAAGTCCTGCGGCTGCAGGACACCTCGGAAATGCCGGCGTGGCTCCCACGGGCCGCACCGGCGCCGGAAGCACCCACGGGACGTCGCCTCCCGGTCGCTGACGCGAACCCGCGCGACGACCGACGGCCGCGTCGCCCCGATCGTCCAGCGCGCACGGAGCGACCATCGGGTGCGCCTAACGCGGCGCGCCCCCCGCGCCCGGAGGCACGCGACGCCGACGCGGCATCGACCACGCCCGAGGCGACCGGAGACGCGGCGGCTGGCGGTGATCGCCAGCGCCGGCGACGTGGCCGGCGCGGCGGGCGACGCTCCGGACGTGGACCATCACCGGGAGACGGAGGCAGCAGCACGTGACGGGACGTCGGTTCTACCTCACCACGGCCATCGACTACGCGAACGGCGATCCCCACCTGGGGCACGCGTTCGAGAAGATCGGGGCGGACGTGATCGCGAGATATCACCGGCTCGCGGGTTGTGACGTGCACTTCCTCACCGGGCTCGACGAACATGGGCAGAAGGTCGCCCAGAGCGCCTCCGACCGCGGGGTCGCGCCACAGGCATTCGTCGACGAACTGGCCACACGGTTCCGCGCGATGTGGGAGCGGCTGGACCTCTCCTTCGACCAGTTCATT
The DNA here is from genome assembly GCA_016794735.1 of Gemmatimonadota bacterium. Lineage (GTDB taxonomy): Bacteria > Gemmatimonadota > Gemmatimonadetes > Gemmatimonadales > Gemmatimonadaceae > RBC101. The sequence goes on from JAEUJK010000792.1 coordinate 3,353, forward strand.
CGCACCACGGACGCGCACCACAAGGTGGGGGTGCGCGCGCTCATCGAACGGATCCACCAGCGCAACCCGGACGACTTCTACGAGCAGGCCTACGAAGGGTGGTACTGCGTGGGCTGCGAGCTATTCAAGCGCGACGCCGAGATCACGGATGGTCGTTGCTCGATCCACCCGACGCGCGAACTGGTGTGGACGCAGGAGAAGAACTTCTTCTTCCGGTTGACGCGGTATGCCGACCGGCTGCGGGAGCGGATCACCACCGAGCCGCGTTTCCTGCGCCCGGACTCGCGACGCAACGAGATGCTCGCCCTGCTCGACCAGGGGCTCGAAGACCTCTCGATCACGCGCTCGCGCCTCACGTGGGCGATCCCCTTCCCGTTGCCGTCCTCCAGTGGCGACCAACAGGGCACCTGGGTCTGGTTCGACGCATTGCCGAACTACCTCACCGCGACCGGCTTCCCGGACGCGGGCTACGAAGCGGGCTGGCCTGCCCAGCTGCACATCGTTGGGAAGGACATCAATCGCCTGCACTCCATCGTGTGGCCGGCGATGCTGATGGCCGCCGAGCTACCCCTGCCGGAGCAGGTGTGGGTACACGGCTTCGTGAACCTCGGTGGCGAGCGGTTCAGCAAGTCGGCGGGCGTGAAGCTGGAGTTGTCCGAGGCCGTCGATCGGTTCGGCGTCGACGCGTTCCGCTACTTCCTCATGCGCGAGGTGCCGTTCGACGCGGACGGCAACTTCTCGTGGGAGCGGTTCGAGGAGCGCTACAATGCCGACCTGGCCAACGCCTGGGGGAACCTCGCCTCGCGCACGTTGGCGATGATCGAGAAGTATCACGGCGGAGTCGTCCCCACGGCCGCGCGTACCACGCTCGACGAGGCGGACCTTGCCGACTACGAGGCCTACCACGCCGCGATGGACGGCCGCGAAGGTTACCTGCTGCACGAGGGACTCAAGGCGATCTGGTCCACGGTGGCGCGCGGCAACGAGTATGTGGACCGGCAGGCCCCGTGGAAACTCGCGAAGGACCCGGCCCTGGCCGGTGAGCTCGCCACCACGATGGGGGCGCTGGCCCGCCACCTCGCGCGGCAGTGCGTCGCGCTTGCCCCGTTCATGCCGGGCAAGGCGGCGGAGCTCTGGAAGGCCCTCGGGGCCCAATCGCCGTTAGGCGACCAGCGCTTTGCGGGGTTGGCGTCGCTGGATTGCGCCGGGTGGACGGTGTCGAAGGGGACGCCGATGTTCCCCAAGGGGTGATGCGCACACGCAGGCGGCACGCCTAACGCGCCAGCCTGCGCACCGTGCGCGCGTGCGTGCGGCTCACCGGGACGCGCGCCCCGGTCGTCAGCTCGGCCACCAGCGCGCCACCGCTCGGCCGGAACGCCGTCACGTGCGCCAGCTGCACCAGGTGGGACCGGTGCACGCGCACGAACCGCAGCGGATCGAGCCGTTCCTCCAGCCGCTGTAGCGACACGTGCACCACGTACTTCGTCGCCGACGTATGCGCGATGACGTAGTCCCCCCACGCCTCGATGTGCACGAGCGCGTCGACGGCGACAGGCAGGACCGCGTTCCCCGATCGGACGAACAGGCGCGTGATCGGGCCCGTGCCGAGCGTGCCCGTCAGCCGCTCCAGCGGTGACTCACGCGGTTCCCCGACAAGCGCCCGCACGCGATCCATCGCGGCCTGGAGCCGGTCCGGCCCGAACGGCTTCAGCAGGTAGTCCACGCT
>JAEUJK010000617.1 GCA_016794735.1 Gemmatimonadota bacterium
CACCGCTTTCCGTTGCCTTCCGTGCCCACCACGATCCACACCGATCACGCTCCGGCGGCCATTGGCCCGTATGCCCAGGCCGTTTCCGCCGGCGGCTTCCTCTTTACCGCCGGGCAGATCGCCCTCGATCCGTCGAGCATGACCATCGTGGCGGGCGACGTCGTGCCCCAGACGGAACGGGTCATGGCGAACCTCACGGCGGTGCTCACCCAGGCCGGCTGCTCGTGGGCCGACGTGGTGAAGACCACGGTGTTCCTGCAGGACATGGCCGACTTTCCGCGCTTCAATGAGGTGTACGCCCGCGCGTTAGGCGACGCGCGGCCGGCGCGCTCCACGGTGCAGGTGGCCGGGTTGCCGCGGGGTGTCCTGGTGGAAGTCGAGGCGGTGGCCAAGCTGCCGTAACTGGCGCGCGCCCTTCCTTCGCCGCCATGCATGGGCCCATCTTGTGCCCATGACTGATCAACGCGCGGAACTCTTTCGTCTGACACAGTTCGCTCGCTGCGCGGGTTGAGCCGCCAAGCTGGGTCCGGGTGACCTGGCGAAGGCGCTCGCGCCGCTTCCCGTGCGCGAACATGCAGACCTGCTGGTCGGACGCGAGACGTTCGACGACGCGGGGGTCTTTCGGCTGTCCGACGACCTCGCGCTCGTCCAGACCGTCGACTTCTTCGCGCCGATCGTCGACGATCCGTATGCCTTTGGCCAGATCGGGGCCGCAAACGCGTTGTCCGACGTTTACGCGATGGGTGGTGAGCCCATCACCGCCATGGCCATCGTCGCGTTCCCGACGGGCAAGCTCCCGCTCGAGGTGCTCACCGAGATCATGCGTGGCGGGCAGGACGCGGTCATGGAAGCCGGAGCGGTGCTCGTCGGTGGGCACAGCATCACGGACGACGAGGTGAAGTTCGGCCTCTCGGTCACCGGGCGCGTGCATCCCGGGCGCATCCTCACCAATGCCGGTGCCCGCGCCGGAGACGTCCTGATCCTCACCAAACCGCTGGGCACGGGCATCGTCGCAACGGCTGTCAAGCGGAACATCGCCACTGCCGGCGCCGAGTCGGCCATGATCTCCAGCATGCGGACCCTCAACAAGGTCGCAGCGGCGGAGGCCGTGAAGGCTGGCGTTCGCTGCGCGACCGACATCACCGGCTTTGGCCTGGTCGGCCACGCCTCGCACATCGCGCGCGCGAGTGATGTCACGCTGCACCTCACGCTGTCGGCCCTTCCGCTGCTCGAGGGGGTCGTGGACGCCCTGTCACGCGGGGTGAACACTGGTGGGGCAGACCGCAACCTCGATTGGGTCCGTGCGGAGATCGCCTGGGGCCAAGCCACGGCAGAGCAACGGGCAATCGTCGTCGACCCGCAAACCTCCGGCGGATTGCTGGTCGCCGCTGCTCCGGAACAGGTGGCGGACTATCTTTCGCGCGTTCCAGGCGCGACGGTGGTCGGTCGAGTGGCAGCGCGTGGGGAACACCTGATCGTGCTGGAGTAACACGAGGAGCTTCGCCGGGCCCCCGCGGTCCCCGAAGTGTGATGCGAGGGGAGCGGATGTGGTCTGGTGGCTGCCGTCGTCTTCAAAACGGCTGTGACCCGACGCTGTCGGGTTGGGTGGGTTCGATTCCCGCACGCTCCCGCCATCCTCGAGCCTACTGACAAGGGTGAACGTGGTACATCGGATCGCTGTGCGCCTCCTGGTTCCGCTTTTCGCATGCCTCGCGTCGAGGGGCATCGCGCAGCAGCGGGATACGGTGCGGCTCGCCCGTCCCGACACCACGCGACGTGCCGCCGTGCGCGACACCGCGGCGCGCCCCGCGCCACGCGTCGTCGATCCCTTTGCCCCACCCATCACGCCGCGCCGCGCGTTCCTGTACTCCCTCGCGCTCCCCGGCCTGGGCCAGTCCAAGCTGCAGCGGCCGAGTGCCGGCGCCATCTACGTCGCGGTGGAAGCCACCTCCATCGCGATGCTGGCCAAGTCGCGCTACGACCTCAACATCGCCAAGCGGCGCGTGCGCGAGTCGTTGGTGAAGAACTTCGCCTCGACCCCCAACGGCCCGACGTTCAAGGATGGCGTACCGGTCGTTCAGGACAGCGTCATCAGCCGGTATGCCCAGCCGGCAAACGACGAGTTGCGCAGCCGGCTCAAGGCGCGACGCCTGCATTACGAGGACTGGGTCGCGCTCCTCTTCTTCACGCACCTCTTCTCCGGCGCCGACGCTTTTGTCTCGGCGCACCTGTGGGACCTGCCGCGCCAGGTGGAGATGCGCACCCTCCCGTCCGGGGCGACGGGGGTGGGGATCCGCGTGCCGTTTCAGCCGCGCTGAACGAGGCGCTCGAGCGCGATCGGTTCCGTGCCGGGATGCCGGTGCAGCGTGATGGCGTCGTCGGTAATGCGCAGGTAGGTCGAGTCCCCGAGCCAGGTGCCGGCGTTGCCGTACACGCCACCCCGCGGCGCCCGGCGCAGGGCGGGGACGTGCGAGTGCCCGAAGACCAGCAGGTCGAGCGCGGGGTCCGCGTCGAGGTCGCGGAACGCGACGTCCATCAACCCCTGTCCGTTGTCGGCGGCGCTGTACGTGCGGCTCGTGGCCGAGGTGCCTAACGCGAGGCGGCTCGCCCAGTCCGGATGCAGCAGGTGACGGAACGCAAGGATCGCCGCCGGGTTGCGCATGATCGGGCGCACGGCGCGGTACTTCCGGTCCGCCGCGCCGCGGAGTCCGTCCCCATGGTCGATACGCGTGCGCCACTGGCCGATCTCGCCCCGCCACGTGGTGAGCGTGTACTGCACCCCCGCGTCCTCGCGCAGGAAGTCGCCCCCCCAGCAGTCATGGTTGCCCGCCACCCAGATCACCGGGATCCCGGCATCGGCAAAGGCGGCCACTTCGGCCAGGACCCGGTACCCATGGCGCGGAATGACCGAACGCCACTCGAACCAGAAGTCGAACAGGTCGCCGTTGATGACCAGGGCGCGCGCATCACGGCGTGCGGAGCGGAGGAACTCCACCAGCACCAGTTCCGCGTCCCGGCGTGCCACGCCGAGGTGCGCGTCCGAAATGATGTAGCACGGGGTCGGGAGCACGAGGCGAGTATACGCGCTCCCGCGCGCCTTTACAAAGGCCGGCGGAGCACGCATCTTCGCGGTCAATGCTACGTCACTGAGGAGACGGATGGCTCAAAGCGCGCTCGGCCTCATCGAAACCAAGGGACTCGTTGGCGCCATCGAGGCAGCCGACGCGATGGTGAAGGCTGCGAATGTCCGCCTGATCGGCAAGGAAAAGGTTGGCGGCGGGTACGTGACGGTCATGGTCCGCGGCGACGTCGGCGCGGTCAAGGCGGCCACCGATGCCGGCGCTGCCGCAGCGGAACGCGTGGGCGAGCTGGTCTCGGTGCACGTCATTCCGCGGCCGCACGCCGAGATCGAGATGCTGCTGCCGCAGGGCGCGCCTGAGTGACCGCAGAGCGGGGGTGGCAGGAAGCCCTCGGGCTCATCGAGACACGAGGGCTGGTAGGGGCACTGGAAGCGGCTGACGCCGGTGCCAAGGCAGCGAACGTGCGCCTGCTCGGCGCCGAACGCGCCGATGCCGGGCTGGTGACGGTCAAGTTCCTGGGCGAGGTCGCGGCGGTGCGTGCGGCCGTTGATGCCGGCTCGGCCGCCGCCCAACGCGTCGGGCAATTGGTCTCGACGCATGTCATTCCCCGGCCGCACGACGACCTCGGCCTCGTGGTCGAGGACGACGAGGTGGCGCCGGGTACCGTGTCACGTGAGCGCCTGGACATGGCCGAACTCGAGCAGATGAAGGTCGTCGAGTTGCGGACGCTGGCGCGCCGCGTGGCCACTTTCCCGCTCAAGGGGCGCGACGTCGCACGAGCGGGCCGCGATGAACTGCTCGCTGCCTTCCGCAGCCTGAAGGCCTGAGCCCGTCGGCCGGATGGACGCCGACCTGCTGAGCATCCAGGAGGCGCGCGACCTCGTCGGCCGCGCCGCCGCAGCCCAAAAGGCGTTTGCCGGGGCATCCCAGGAACTGGTCGATCGCGTCGTCACCGCGATGGCCCGCGCCGCAAGCCAGGCCGCGGAGTCCCTCGCGCGCCTTGCGGTTGACGAGACCGGGATGGGGGTCTTCGAGCACAAGGTCGTCAAGAACCGGTTCGCCAGCGACGTGTTGCTGGAGTACGTGCTCCCCATGCGCACCGTCGGCGTCCTCCGTGAAGACGCGACGCGTCGCGTGCGCGAACTGGCCGTCCCGATGGGCGTCGTCGGCGCGATCATCCCGACCACGAATCCCACCTCGACCGCGATCTACAAGGCGATCATCTCGGTCAAGGCACGCAACGCGATCGTGATGTCACCACACCCGCGCGCCCCACGGTGTACGGCGGAAGCGGCGCGTGTCCTCGAGGCGGCGGCAACGTCCGCCGGCGCGCCTCCCGGGCTGGTCAACTGCCTCACGCGCCCGTCGCTCGATGGGACAAACGCCCTGATGCGCCATCGCGATGTGGCCGTCCTCCTGGCCACCGGTGGTGGGGACATGGTGCGTGCGGTGTATACCGCGGGCAAGCCGGCGTATGGCGTGGGGCCAGGCAATGTCCCCTCGATCATCGAACGCACCGCGCGCCTGGAGAAGGCGGTCGCCGACGTGGTGGACGGCAAGACCTTCGACGCCGGTGTCCTCTGTTCCTCCGAGAACTCGGTCGTCGTGGATGCCCCGGTGGCCGATCGCGTGCGCGCGCTCTTTCGCGAGGAACGCGCCCACTTCTGCACCCCGGAGGAAAAGGCCCGCCTCGAGCGCTACATGATCCCGGCGTCGGGGAAGGGGATCAACCCCGAGGTGGTTGGGCAGTCGCCCCAACGCATCGCGGAACGCGCGGGCTTCCGCATCGGTGATCGCATCAAGCTCATGATCGTTGAGCTGCGCGAGGTCGGGGCCAGTGACCCGCTGAGCCGCGAGAAGCTCTGCCCCGTGCTGGGCTTCTTCGTGGAGGATGGCTGGGAGAAGTGCTGCGAGCGCGCCATCGCCTTGTTGCGGTACGGCGGCGTGGGCCACACGCTGGGCATTCACTCGCAGGACCGCGAGGTCATCGAGCGTTTCTTCCTGGAGAAGCCCGCGTTCCGGATCGTCGTGAATTCGAACACGGCGATTGGCGCGGTGGGGTACACGACGGGGTTCGCCCCGGCGCTCACCCTGGGGCCGGGGTCGTGGGGCGGGAGCATAACGTCGGATAACATCACGCCGATGCACCTGCTCAACATCAAGCGGCTCGGCGAGGAGATCCGCAGCTACGTCGACCCGTTGCGCGACGCGCCCGCGGCATCCACGCCGCGTGGTGGTGACGTGGCGATCGACGACCGCGCCGTGCAGTCCATCGTCGATGAGTTCCTCACCGGCCTCCGGTCTCGCCGCCGATGACCAACGACGAACTGGATCGCCTCGCCGACGCCATCGCGCGCGCCCTGCAGAAGTCGGCCGGGCCGTGGGTGCAGGGTCCCGTGCGACCGGAGCCGAGCACCCCGCCCGCGGAGCCACCCGCGTGGGCCGGCGCCGCGCAGCGGCTCGGTGACGTGGCACCGGTCCGCCATCCGGAGCCCTCCGCGCATCGCGACGACATCGCGGCCGCCACCCGCGAGGTGCGGGCAGCCGCGGCGGGTCGCGGTGGCGTCACACGCACCGGCGGGTCACCACGGGCGGCGGCGGCGAGCAGTGCCCCGCGGAGTCGCGCACGCGGTGGGGCGTTCCACGTCCCGATCGGCATCTCCAACCGTCACGTGCATCTCTCGGCGGCAGATGTCGCCGTGCTCTTCGGGGCGGCCGCGCTGACCTCCCATCGCCCGTTGACGCAGCCCGGGCAGTTCGCGGCCGACCAGCGCGTCACCCTGATCGGACCGAAGGGGCGGATCGAGAACCTGCGGGTCGTTGGGCCGGCGCGGGGGGCGACGCAGGTGGAGTTGGCGATGTCGGATGCCGCGGTGCTGGGCATTGCGCCGCCGATCGCAAACTCGGGAATGCTGTCCACGTCGACCGGTGGGGTCACGCTCGAGGGGCCGGCCGGACGCGTGGTGCTCACCCGCGGCGTGATCGTGGCCGCCCGGCACCTGCACCTCTCCCTGGCCGATGCCCGGCGCCAGCGCCTGGCCGACGGCGACACCGTCACCATTCGCTGCGGGGCGGCGGGACGCGAGACGACCTGGCACGGCGTGCTCGTGCGTTCGGGAGACGGCCATGCCACCGAGTTCCACCTCGACGTCGACGAAGGCCGCGCCGCGGACGTGAAGAGCGGGGATGTCGCGGTGGTGGTGGGCCACGCGCCGGCACAACGCCGCGCACGTCCCCTCGTCACCGAACGCGACGTGGTGAACCTGGCCGCGTCCGGGGGAGCGATCCCACCGAATGCGCTCCTCACCCCAAGCGCCAGGGATCGCGCACGGGCCCTCGGGCTCGCCTTGCCGTGACCGCAACCACCACGGTCCGCGTCCGGTACGGCGAAACCGACCAGATGCAGGTCGTGTATCACGCGGCATACCTCTCCTACTTCGAGATGGGCCGCACGGAGTTCATTCGCGAACTGGGTCTTCCGTACGCCGAAATGGAACGTCGCGGCGTGATGCTCGCGGTGGCCGAGGCCTCGCTGCGCTACCACGCCGCCGCGCGCTACGACGACCTGCTGCGGATCGAGACACGGCTCACCCGGAGCGGGTCCCGCGGGGTCTCCTTCTCGTATCTCATCGTGAACGCCGACACCGGCAAGCGATTGGTCACCGGTCATACCGACCTGGTGAGCCTCGATGCGTCCGGGCGACCGGCGCCAATGCCTCCGGACATCCGGGCGCTCCTCCAGGGAGCGACGGAAGGCGATGCGTAGCTGGTTCCTCGCCGCGGTACTCGCAGCCGTGGCCTGCGCACCGCGGGTTGCTCCCCTGACTGCGCCGCTCGTGGAGGAGGGGGTGCCGGACACCGCACTCCCCCGGGGTCACATGCGCGTGATCTTCCGGTGGCACTACGACGACCCCCTGTTCGAGGCGCGGGGGGAGGGGGTCGCCCGTGTGGCGGCACCCGACTCGGTCCGGCTCGATTTCTTCGCCGATGGCGGCCTCGGCAGCGGCGGGGCCATCCTCATCGGCGACTCGATCCGCACGGCAGAAGAGGACGGACGGCGCTATCTTCCGCCCGTGCCGCTGCTCTGGGCGGCGTTGGGTGTCTTGCGCGTCCCGGCGGCCGACACAGTCGTCCGAAGACGCTCGGACACCGTGTGGGTCGAGTTCGACCGGACGTATCGCGCGGCCTTGGTGGGGCGTCAGGTGGTAGAACTCGGTCGGATGGACGGCGGTCGTTGGCGAGACCGCGTGTCCATCGATTCCTCGCAGGTAGCCTACCGGCAGTTCCGCTCTTCGGTGCGCCGACGCTTGACCCTCACGTCGTTGCGCCGCATCCCCGAAGGTCCCTTCGATGCCTCGATCTGGCTTCCCTAAGGTCCTCGTGCTCTGCCTGGCACTGACGGGATGCGTGTATTCGCTCTCGAGTGGGTCGGGCTTTCCGTCGAGCGTGAAGACGATGGCGGTGTTGCCGTTCGACAACGAGACGCCGAGCCCCGAGCTGACGCAGGAGCTGACGCAGGAACTGCGGAAGGGACTGACCTCGCGCCTGGGGCTCCGTGACGCGCCGGAGAGCCGCGCGCACGCCCGGGTGCGCGGCACGATCACCAAGTACGAGGTGGACATCCCGGTCGGGTTTTCCGCGGACCCGTCGCTCGCGACCTCGGCGCGGCGCAAGCTGCAGTTGGTCATTGACATCGAGATCGTCGAGGAAGCCACGGGTCGCGTGTTGTACGAGCGGCGCGGCTTGAGTGGCGAGGGCGAGTACAACGAGCGCGATGAGGCCGCTGGGCGCCGGACGGCGATCCAGCGGGTGATCACCGAGATCGTCGAAGGGGCCCAATCGCAATGGTGATGCGCCGCGGGGCCACCAAGCTGGGCTGCCTGGTCACGACGTTGCTCGTGGTGGCGGCCGCGTATTTCGGCTTCGGGATCGCCGAGGTGTTCGTCCGCGCCTATCGCTTCGAGGACGCGATGAAGACCCAGGCGCGCTTTGCCCGCCAGATCCCCGACGACGTGATGCGTCGCCACCTGCGCACCCTCGCCGACAGCCTGGGGTTGCCCGAGGAAGCCGGCGCCCTGCGCATCCGGCGTACGGCCTCGAAGTTCGAGATCTCCGCCGAGTATCACGAGATGATCGAACTGCCCGGCATGGTCCGCAGCGTCCGGTTCAACCCGAGCGCGTCCACGACGTTTTGAGCAGGCCCCGGGATCCCTCGAGCAAGGTGCTCACGGATGCGGCGGCGGTCACCTGGCGCCGCGGCGTGACGGGCGCCGTCGTGTTCACCAATGGCGTGTTCGACCTGCTGCACCGCGGACACCTCGACGTGTTGTGCGCTGCGCGCGCCGAGGGCGATGCGCTCGTGGTCGGGATCAACGCCGACGCGTCGGTGCGTCGGCTCAAGGGCCCCGCGCGACCGGTGCGGTCCGAGGCGGAGCGTGCCCTGGTCGTGGCCGCCCTCGAGGTCGTCGACGCCGTGGTGGTCTTCCACGACGACACGCCGGCCCGCCTCATCGAACTCCTGCAGCCGGATGTCCTGGTGAAGGGTGGTGACTACACCGAGGCCACGGTCGTGGGCGCGCCCGAGACGCGTGCGCGCGGTGGCCGGGTGGTCATCGTGCCGCTGACGCCGGGACACTCCACGACCTCAACGATCGAACGACTCCGTGACCCCTCCGATTCGTAGCACCCGGCGCGCCGATGCCCTGCGCCCCGTCGTCATCACGCGTGGCGTGGCCCGGTCCGCCGAAGGCTCCTGCTTGATCGAGTTTGGTACCACGCGGATCCTCTGCACCTGCTCGGTGGAGCAAGGCGTCCCCGGCTGGAGGAAGGGAAGCGGCCAGGGGTGGATCACCGCCGAGTACTCGATGTTGCCGCGGTCGACCCGCACCCGGACGCCACGCGAGCGCTCCCAGGTGGGTGGGCGGACCCAGGAGATCCAGCGCCTCATCGGGCGCAGCATCCGGGCCATGCTCGACGATTTCGCCTTCGGAGAGTACACCCTCAAGGTCGATTGCGACGCGTTGGAAGCGGATGGCGGGACGCGGACGGCGGCCATCACCGGCGCGTGCGTGGCGGTCGTGGAGGCGTTCGACTGGATGGTGCGCACCGGCCGGCTGGCGGCCTCACCGGTGCGGCGCCGGGTGGCGGCGGTGAGTGTGGGTACCGTGGCCGGCGAGCCCCGCCTCGACCTCGAGTACGACGAGGACGTCGTCGCGGACGTGGACATGAACGTCGTGATGACCAGCGAAGGGCGTTTCATCGAGGTCCAGGGCACCGGGGAACACGGGTCGTTCGATCGCGCCGAGCTGGATGCCCTCCTGGGGCTCGCCGAGGCGGGCATTCGCCAGTTGCTGGAGCACCAGGCGGCGGCCCTCGCGTGAGCGAGGTGGTGCTGGCCACGCGCAGTGCGGGCAAGCTGCGCGAGCTGGGGCCGATGTTGCGGGCGGCGGGCTTCACGCCGCGCCTGCTTGGCGACGTTGGGGTGTCGCCGGATCCCGCCGAGGAGGCCATCGAGGTCCATGCGACGTTCGAGGAGAATGCGCGCGCCAAGGCCGCGTATTTCTGGGCGCGGTGCGGGGGCCGGGCCGTGCTGGCGGAGGACAGCGGGATCGTGGTGTCCGCGTTAGGCGGTGCGCCCGGGGTCTGGTCGAGGCGCTTCAGCGGCCGGGCGGACCTCGAGGGCGAGGCCCAGGACGCCGCGAACAACGACGAACTGCTGCGTCGGCTTAGGGGAATCGCGGAGCGCTCGGCGCATTACGAGAGCTGGGCGGTCTGGCAGGACGCGGGCGGGGTGCTGGTCGCCGCGGGGCGGTGCACGGGTCGCATCCTCGAGGCGCCTGAGGGGACCGGGGGATTCGGGTATGATCCGTTGTTCTTCTCGGACGACCTGGGGATGGGGTTCGGGGTGGCGTCCCGCGAGGCGAAGGATGCGGTGAGCCATCGTGGGCGGGCGGTGCAGGCGCTGCTGGCGCAGGTGGCGCGGGGTCGTTGACTTCGCGGGTGGGGTCCTTACGTTTCCGTCTCCCTCGCGGGGCGTAGCGTAGCCCGGTATCGCGCCTGCTTTGGGAGCAGGAGGTCGCCGGTTCGAATCCGGCCGCCCCGATTTGTGCTTGCAGCGACGTTGTCGGGAGAGGGTGTGGAGGGGGCGTGGAAGCGCCAGTAGCTCAGTTGGATAGAGCAACAGCCTTCTAAGCTGTGGGTCGGGGGTTCGATTCCCTCCTGGCGCATGTGGAAGGAGAGGGGAACGCTCCCTTAGCTCAACTGGCAGAGCAAGCGACTCTTAATCGCTAGGTTGTAGGTTCGATTCCTACAGGGAGCATGGGCCGGCCGCGAGGTCGGCCTGCTGTTTTTCGGGAGTACGAGGATGTGGTGGAAGTGGGGCTTGCGGAGGGGAAACGGGCTAGGTATGGTTGGTGCTCCCCGGGCCACTATGTGCTTCTGAGCCAGTGGTTTGGGTGCCTTGACAGAGAGGGTTACACGGTTTACTCTTCAAGGCTCCCGCAGACGCGGGACAAAAGCTGATTGATAATCGAGAGTGAGCGTTCATGGATGTGCGAGGCGGACTCGTCGAGCCGGGAGCAGTCAGCGACCGGCGAGAGTAGAAAGTCTGACGTATATCAAGTGATTCGGACAGCTGTGATCTCGGAAGAGGTTGCAGTAGGACGAAA
>JAEUJK010000838.1 GCA_016794735.1 Gemmatimonadota bacterium
TACGAATCGCGGGCATCCCACAACGACCGACGCTCGCTCTGGAAGCTCAGCGGGGTCAGCGTGCGGTTGTAGTTGCCGTCACCGGCGATGCCGGCCTTGAAGAACGGCGTATGCGCCATCGCATTCACCGTCGAGAAGGCCCCGTAGCTGTGCCCGCCGATGGCGATCCGGTTGCGATCCACCAGGCCGCGCTGGTCGATCGAGTCGATCACCGCCGCCAGGTTGTTGCGGAGGTCGTTCTCATAGTTGTTGTTCCACTGCCCCGCGTTGCCGACGATCGGGGCATCCGGCTCGACCACGGCGTAGCCGGCCCGCGCCAGGAACTGCATGGACCGCGTGTTGAAGTTCGGGAACGCGTTCTTGTTGAACGTGCGCGCGCCGCGATCGTACTCCTCCTGGCCGGCGAACTCGCGCGGATAGAACCAGAACATCGCCGGGACCTTGGTGCCGGGCCGGTAGTCGGTCGGCATGGTGACGTTCACCTTGAACTTGAAGCCGTCCGGCCGCTCGATGACAAACTGCTCCTTGCGAGCGTTGGTCAGGTCCGGGGTGTAGTCCTTGTTCTCGGTCAGCTGGACCAGCTGGTCGCCATTGCGATAGAACGCCTGGGGGATGCTCGTCTCGGACTCGCGCGTCACCACCAGCTGCTTCGCGTCGATGTCCTGGAAGGCCACCGCACGCTCGAAGACGTTGTTGTTCTCGCTCAGGAAGACGCGGGTCTTCTGCCCGGTACGCCAGTTCACCTTGTCGATGAACGTCCGCGGCCCGTTCTCCTCCGGCTTGCGATCGTACTGCGTGCCGCTCAGGTAGACCGACCCGCCGTCCGCCGAGAGGTGCACGCGCTTGTCGCCACCCGCGGACCCGCCACCACCGAAGCCGCCGCCACCAAAACCACCGCCGCCACCGAGGGTGCCGCGGGCCATGACGAGCGACCCGGGATTCCCGTAGACGTCTTCCGCACGGAAGCGCGCGATCGTGTACCGCTTGGTCGGCTCGGCGAGGGCCACGGCGTATTCGTGCGTGTTCTGTCCCTGGCGCTCGCTGAGGAAGAGCACCGAGAGGTCCGGCGAGTAGCGGTGCGTCGTGATGCGCGTGTTGCTCTCGTACAGGACCTTGGTGTCGGTGGCGCCAAACGGCGGCAACCAGTGCATCACGCGATCCTTGCGCGGCGCACGCGTCGAATCACCGGCGGCCGCGGCCGACGTGTCACGACGGGCGGGCGCTTCCTGCTCGAGGTACGTGAGCCCCTGGTTGTCCGGACGCCACGTCAGCTCCCGCTTTCCGTTGTTGGAAGGCGCCTCGCCACCCGCGCCCGGCGCTGCCACCGCACGCGCCGTGTCGACGCCCAGGTTCAGCGGCACATCCTCGACCTTCGCCAGCACCTTGCCGTCGGCGTCCCAGATCTCCTGCGTCGACCCGAAGTTCTGCACCGGCACCATGTAGGAGAACGGCTTGTTCATGCGCGTCACCCGCAGGTACTTGCCGTCGGGCGACGGGTCGATCTCGCGCACCATGAGCGGCGCGCCAACCTTCTTCACCGCGCGGGTGTTCACGTCCACCAGGGCGACCTGGCCCAACGAGTGCCACTCGAGCAGCGCCTGGTCGTGCGGCGTCGCCATCAGGCTCTGGTACGTCCGCAGGTTGTTCTTGTCGCTCTCCTCGGCCAGCTTGACGCGCGGTCCCGTCGGGACGACCGGCGGCTGCGGCTGCGGCGCCCGCGCATCGGGAATGAGCACGGTCGCGATCTGCGCACCATTCGCCGTCCAGTCAAAGTTCGTGACGAGGGTCGCCAGC
>JAEUJK010000651.1 GCA_016794735.1 Gemmatimonadota bacterium
CGGTGACCTTCGCGACCGGCACCCTTCCAAGCGCGACATGGGGACGTGCCTACTTCACGCTGCTGCAAGCCAACGGGGGCACACCGGGAAGCGTGACCGCGTGGGCGCTGGCCTCGGGGAACCTGCCCACCGGTGTCACGCTGGCACCGAGCGGCAGCCTCGGCGGCATTCCCATGGCGCTCGGGGCGCATCCCTTCCGGCTCCGCGCCACGCGTGGCACACGCAGCGCGGAGTTTGACCTCCAGCTCCGCGTGGATGCCCCGGCCCTCGTGATGGAGACCACGTCACTGCCGGACGCGCGGGCGGGCCAGCCGTATGTCGCGAACCTGCTGGCCAGTGGTGGCGTTGGCGGTTACAGCTGGCGCCTGGTCACCGGCGTCCTCCCCGGTGGCCTGACCCTCGGCACCGACGGGACCATCGCCGGGACGCCCGCGGTGGAGGATTCGGTGAGCCTCGGTGTCGAGGTCACCAGCGGTGCGCAGCAGGCGACGCGGACGTTCGGCCTGCTGGTCGAGCCGGTGACGAGTCCGGCCACGGCGCTGGTGACCATGCCCGGCGACGTCTTCGCGCCGTTCATCGTCCGCGTGCGGCCGGGTGGAACGGTGACATGGCGCTTTGGTGCCTCGCCACACAACGTGATCTTCGCGACGGCACCCAACGCGCCGGCCAACATCGACATCGTGTCGAACGTCGACGTTTCGCGGACCTTCCCCGTGGCCGGGGCGTGGCGCTACGACTGCACCATCCATCCGGGCATGGCTGGGCGCGTGGAAGTGCGCTAGCGGTCCGAAGTGGCGCTGGTGGCTAGCTTGCAGCCTCCTGCGGAGGATGCGGCATGGCGTGGCTCGACCACTGTCCGGATTGCGGGGCGCGCGTCGATGGCGGGCGCCAGGGGTGCCAGGACCTGTGGGACACCATGGCTTACTCGGCCACGGTGTTGCCGGGCCCGGCGTTTGACGCGTACTGCATGCAGCACCTGGAGCGGTATTGCCGGTCCGCCAAGTCGTACGCCGCACACCTGACCCGGTTGTGTGCCGGCATCGAACATGATGGTGACCCTCGTGTGTTCAGGGCCCTGCAACGCTGGCTCGACGGCCGGGTCGAGCTGGTGAAGCCACCGATCCTCGCGCACCTGGGCGCGCTCACGATCGCCGATGTGCGGGACGCGGGCTCGCCCGAGGCACAGGCCCTTCGTGCCACCGAGTGGGTGATGTCGGTGTGGGAGGCGTACCGCTCGCAGCATGAGCTGGCGAGACAGTGGATCCGGCACGCACTCGGCGAGCGCTGACCCGCGAGCTCACGCTGCCCTTGCGACCGTCGCGCGCGCTCGCACGTTACCGCGGTCCTCCGCGGAGCAATCCAGATGAAGCGGGTCACCGGTGTTGGCGGGATCTTTTTCAAGTCCAGGGACCCGAAAGCCCTCGGCGAGTGGTACCAGCGGCATCTCGGGATGAACATCGAGCCGTGGGGCGGGGTTGAGTTCAGCTGGGCCAACGACCCCGCGGGTGCGAATGGCACCACTACCTGGAGCCCGTTCAAGCAGGACACGAAGTACTTCGAGCCCGGGACGGCCTCGTTCATGATCAACCTGCGGGTCGCTGACCTGCATGCCCTCGTGGCGGCACTCAAGGACGAGGGGTGCGATATCCTCGGCAAGGTCGAGGAATCCGAGTATGGAAAGTTCGCGCACCTGCTGGATCCCGAGGGCAACAAGGTCGAGCTGTGGGAGCCCCCGCCTGGGAAGTGAGGCGTTGATCGGGCGCGCACTGTTGAGCTTCCCGGTGGCGCCGTGTACCGTCCCCTTTCCGCTGCGGACACCACGGGTCAACCTACGGGGATGGTCTGGTCTGTCCGCCTGTATCGAGGGAGCCTGGCAGGAGAATCATCGTGGAGAACCATCGCATCTACGGGACCAAGGTCTCGAGCGTGTATCCGCACTACGTCACCAAGGCGGAGCGCAAGCAGCGCACGCGGGCCGAGGTCGACGAAGTCATCCGGTGGCTCACGGGGTACACGCAGGAGCAACTGACCCACCATCTCGAGCACGGAACTGATTTCGCGACGTTCTTCGCTGATGCGCCGGCGCTCAACCCCAACCGGCGACTCATCACGGGGCTGGTGTGTGGCGTGCGGGTGGAAGCGGTCGAACATCCGCTCATGCAGAACATCCGCTACCTCGACAAGCTGGTGGATGAGCTGGCCAAGGGAAAAGCGATGGCGAAGATCCTTCGCCAGTAAGCAGCGTCGTCCACGTTCGACCTCCGCGGCCTCGACGCATCCTGTCGAGCAACGCACGCGGACCTCACTTCACTCTCCTGACCCATGCCTGCATTGCCACGGCCGTTCCGGGTTGCCGCTGTCGCTGGTGCGGTGGCCATCGCGGCGTCGCTGACCGCCTTTTCCTCGTCGCGTGAAGCCGCGCTCTCGCCGCGCTTCAACCACGTGATGCTGTACGTCACCAACCTCGATTCCTCGATCGCGTTCTACACGACGGCGTTCGACCTCACGGTGGCGCAACGCCTGCACGAAATCGGGATCGTCGCGCCGGATGGCACCTACAACCCGCGCCCCACGCGCATGGCGCTGCTCCGCTTCCCCGGCCAGGAGTTCGTGCTGGAGCTCGCGGAGCGCCCCGTGACCCCCGGCGAGTCGCCCTGGTACCAGCACCTTGGGGTCGATGTGCGCGACATCGTGGCGGCGTCGGCGCGGGTGCGCACCGCCGGTGGGCGCGAGCTCACGGCGGTGCAGACGGTGCGCGCCGGGACTACGATCGCGAAGAACGCGTTCTTCCGCGGCCCGAGCGGCGAGCGGGTCGAGCTCATGCAGCTCGTTGCTGGCGAGTTCTAGCCCACCAGCCGCCCTGAAAAGCACAAGCCCCTCCCATTCGGGAGGGGCTTGTCGTCTGCCTGCCTAACGGGGCATGGCCAGGGCTTGCAGTGCGGACAGGTGCATGCCGTATCGCGCATTGAGTGCCTGCGCGGCGGCCTGGGCCAGCACCGACTGCCCGAGGGCCGACGGGTGGAAGCCGTCGAGGCTGATGTAGTTCCCGTAGGGCGTCATCGACTGCATCAGGGCGAGTGAGCTGAACGGGGGCTTGAGGTTCGGCAGCCCGTAGAGGGCTTCGAGCTCGAAGTACGCCCACCCCAACTGTGTGGCGCGTCGCTTGATGTATGCGTTCATCTCGCGGAGCAGCCCCTCGACGATCCGGCGTTCGCCGGCATCGAGCACCAGGTCCTGCGTGCCGCGCGGCCCCGGAGCACAGCTGAGCGGGTACGGTGGGAGCTGCAGGTTGCGTCGTGCCAACCCGTTGGCGACCGCCGTCGGAATCTTGACCGGGACGAGCTGCAAGTCGGTGTTCTGGTCGCAGTTCGCGTCCACCTGGACGTGGAACGCGGCGAGCAGCATGACGCGATCCGCCCAGAACTCGGCCCCGGTGCGGAAGGCCGGGAACTCGCCGGCGTCGGCGATGAGCCCCACCAGCACGCCACCACCCGAACTCGCCAGCCGTGCCTTGGCGGTGACTTCGTCATAGATCGGTCGCCACGCTGGGAACGGGACATAGGTCACGCCCGGAATGACGGCCCCGCTGCGGACACCGAGGATCTCGTTGGCGCCGAACTCGACGGAGACCAACGCCGGACGCTGGAGTTGCATGGCCATCACCTGCGTGGTGTTTGGCGGCAGCACGCGGGCATACAGCCCCTTGTTCCCGGCATCGGTGGTGTTCTCGGGCGTCGTGGTCAGCGCATGAATGGTGCGCGCGGCGTTCACCGCCACGTTGGCGGTCGGCAGGGAAACGCCCGGTTCATTGAGCGCGCAGCCCAACAGGTTATCCGGGGTCGTCACGGGTTCACCGGACTCGCGGATCCCCAGGGCCAGTGGGGCCTTGAACGGTGA
>JAEUJK010000105.1 GCA_016794735.1 Gemmatimonadota bacterium
GCGTCCACCGCCCGCTCGGGAATGGCCAGCGACTCCTGGCCCTCGCGCAGGCGTGGCGACGCGTCACGCGTCACCCGCGGTGCCTCGTTATGCACGAGCGCCGGGGCGGCGACGGTCGCGACCCGCGCCACGTCGGCGACCGGGGCAACCTTCGCGACCGTCGCAATGCCGGTGGGCGCCGGCGGCGCGGCCTTCACCGCTGGCCGTGGCGTCCCGAGGGCCATGGGGAATTCCTCGAACAGCTGTTCGAGCGGCACACGAGGTGTGTCGACCCCGCGGTCCGGGTTGGTCACCGGAAGGACGCGAAGCGTCGGCTCCTCCGCGTGGTCGCCACGCGGGTGGTCCCGCGAAGGAACAGCGGGGAGGACATGCAGGAGTTCGTCGCCGCCAACGCGCGGGGGGCGCACCGGCATCGTCGACACGCGCTCGGATTCGACGGGCATCACGGACACGCGGCCGGGTTCGACGGGCATCACCGACACACGCCCGGGCTCGACCGGCATGACCGAGACGCGGCCATCGTCAACCGGCATGATCGAGACATTCCCGCGGTCGACTGGCATGATGGAGACGCCCCCGCGATCGACCGGCATGATCGAGACGCGGCCCGGCATGCTCGTCGGGCGCTCGAACAAACGATCCGCAGGATCCGCGACCGGTCGTGGGGTCCCCGGGAAGACCGGGCGGGTTGCCACACGTTCCGCGACAGGTCGCGAGACGTTGGG
The DNA here is from genome assembly GCA_016794735.1 of Gemmatimonadota bacterium. Classification (GTDB taxonomy): domain Bacteria; phylum Gemmatimonadota; class Gemmatimonadetes; order Gemmatimonadales; family Gemmatimonadaceae; genus RBC101. The sequence goes on from JAEUJK010000105.1 coordinate 726, forward strand.
CCCCGGCAGCTCGATGTGACCCGGGTCGCGCGGGCCGAGGGTGCGAAGCCCCTCCTCCTCCGCGATGGCGGCGAGTCGCGCGAACGCGGTCCGGTCGCTCCAGCCGCCGTCGATCGTGACATCGGCCGCGAGACCATGCGTGTGGCGCGACGCACGCGTCCACGTCACGATCGGGCCCGGAGCCGTGCGTCCCTGGGCAAAAAGCGCATCCTGCCGCTCCTGCGTCCGCCCGGTCTCGATCACCTCGACCGTATACCCGAACTCCTGCTCCATGCGTTCGATCACGCGTTCCAGCCGCCCGCGAAACTCGGGGACGAGGATGTCGCGCGAATCCATGCGCGAGGTTGTCGTTGCGGCCTCGACGGTCATCGGCGTGAGGACTGGAATCGCGACCGGCGTGATGACGATCGCCGGGGCCCATTCTTCAGCGGCGGCTTCCGGTGTGGTCGTGCCCTCGGTGCGATGCGCGCGACGGCCAGCCACGAGTCCGTTCTCCGTGTCCGCGCCTTCGTCGCCTTCACGGCGCAGCACCTCCCCGTTGGTGGTCGGGATGGAGGGCGAACGAACCTCGCGAGGCGTGGTCACTGGCTGCGTTGCGGCTGCCGTGGCCTCGTCGACCGCGTCATCCGCGGTATCGAGGGTCGAGATGGTCTCCGTGCCCTGCTGGTCGCCCGCGCGTCGACGCGTGCGGGTCGAGGCCGTGTCGCCTAACGCGACCGCGAGGGCGTCACGGAAGGCTGACGCCACCTCGGCGTCAGCGGCGGTCGTGCCCTGGCCGGTCGAGCTCCCGGTGGGAACCAGGAGCGGCGCGGTCGACTGCGGAATGGGCAGCGTCATTCATGCCCTCCTTTCAGGGCGAGCTTGCTGATCGAAGCGGCGCGCGCGGGGGGAAGGAACTGGAGGATCCCCGCCGCCTGCTTGTCGGTCAGGGCGCGCAGGATGTCATGGACTTCGGAATCCGAGAGCTGCTCGAGCACCTTCGCCGCGTCCTTTGCCGGCATGGCGCCGAAGATCTTGCCCATCTTGTCGGAACCAGGTGCTGCCACCGGTGCGGGGAGCGTGGGCACCGGACGCGGGACCGAGGGCTTGCCGCGCGGCGTGGTACCGCCGTGGGCCTCGACCGTCGCGGTGGCGCGCTGGCGTCCCGCGGGGGCAGGGGTCTCATGCTTGGCTTCGGCCGCGGGGGCCGCGTGCGCGTCGGCAGGCTTCGTCGCGGGCGCGGGGGCGCCGTGATCTGCTGCCGGGGCGCCCGTGCTGGCAACCACCGGGGCGTGTGCGCTGTCCGGTGTCGCGTGCGTCGAGTCCGCGGTCACGTGCCCGCTGTCGGTGGCGGTGTGGCGAATCCCCAGCTCAATGGAATCGGCCACGACCTTCGCACGCTTCGCGTCATAGGCGGCGAACGCCTTCTTGGCCTTCATGACCGAAATCGCGGCCCCGCCGCCGACGCCGATCAGGAGGCCGAGGATGGCGAAGATCACGAGTTTCATTGGGGTCCCCCGGTCGGATTGTCGTTAGGTGTGCGACGGGTAAAGCGGCCCAGGGCCACGGCGTCCATCGCATCCCGTTCCTTCTGTTGTTCCACGGCGCGGTGTTCGTCCTCGCGCCGGTCGCGCAGCCGGTCCAGGACGCGACGGTCGCGGACGGCGTCGGTGAGCACGGCACCCTGCTTCGTCACCACCGCCTCGGCGGCGGTCACGGCGTCACTCGCGGTCTCCACGCGTTCACCCATCTGCGTCACGGTGTAGCCGAGGCTCACCAGTTCGCCGACCGAGGCCGAGGTGTGGGACAACGCGGCGAGTCGCACCGCGCTCTCGGCCTGCAGGTCGCGCAAGGCGTCCCGCACCTCGGTCACGCGCAGGGCCTCGCCCTGTGCCGCGGCCAGTTGGCGCGCGAGTTCCTGCTCGCGCTTGGCGCGCAGGTCCAGCAGTCGCTGCAACGGGAACTTGAACATCAGGCGGCGGAGGCGGTTCGGGGATACATGCCAAGGAGCGCATGGCGCGTCTCGGCGAAGCCGGAGACTTCGTCGGGACGCTGCTGGAGGAACGCGAGGGCGCGTTCGCGGCCACGGATGGCCGCATCGACCATCGGGTCGCTGCCCTTCTGGTACGCGCCCACGAGGATCAGGTCTTCCTTCTCGCGGTACGCCGCTTCCTGGCGCAGCAGTTGGGAGGCAGCGTGTCGTTGGGATTCGTCGATCACCTGGTCGCGCACGCGGCTCTTGCTCTCGAGCACGTCGATCGCCGGGAAGTGCCCGGCACTCGCCAGGCGACGCGTCAGCACGAGGTGGCCGTCGAGGATCGAGCGCGCGGCATCGGCCACGGGCTCGTTGAAGTCGTCGCCATCCACGAGGACGGTATAGATCCCCGTGATGCCGCCGTGTGCGGAGTTGCCCGCACGTTCCAGCAGGCGGGGCAGGTGGGCGAACACCGAGGGGGGATACCCCTTGGTCGTTGGTGGCTCACCGACCGCCAGCCCGATCTCGCGCCACGCCATCGCGACCCGCGTGACCGAGTCGACCATCAGCAATACCTGCTTGCCCTGATCGCGGAAGTACTCGGCGATCGAGGTGGCGACGAGCGCGCCACGGGCGCGCACGAGTGCGGCCTGGTCGCCGGTGGCGACGACGAGCACCGATCGCGCGAGCCCCTCCGGGCCGAGCGCGTGGTCGATGAAGTCGCGCACTTCGCGACCGCGTTCGCCGAGGAGCGCAATCACGTTGACGTCGGCGGTGGCCTGACGGGCGATCATGCCGAGCAGCGTGCTCTTGCCCACGCCGGAACCCGAAAAGATGCCCACGCGCTGTCCGCGGCCCATCGTGAGCAGGCCGTCGATCGCGCGCACGGAGGTGGCCAGCGGTTGCTGGATGCTCTGGCGCTCGAGCGGGTGGGGTGGTTCGCCGGCGAGCGGCACGCGCTCACGGGTGGCGAGCTTCCCCTTGCCATCGATCGGATGTCCCAGCCCGTTGAGCACGCGACCGAGCATGTCCGGGCCGACATCCACGCCAAAGGAACGTCCGAGCGCGACGACACTGCTGCCGGGATGCAGGCCGGAGAGGTCGCCTAACGGCATGAGGAGGACGCCACGCTCGTGGAAGCCGACGACTTCCGCGAGCACCGAGTCCTCGGAGCTGAGCGAGTTGATGCGACACAGTTCGCCGACGCCGACGTCGAGCCCCACGGCCTCGATGACGAGGCCGACGACGCGCGTCACGCGGCCGTAGCGTGCGAGACGCGGTTCGTCGGAGAGGCGGGAGAGGAGGAGGTCACGCATCGGTCGCGGTCAGTCGGCGGTACAGGCGTTCCAGGGCGGTGTCGATGCGGCCGTCGATGATGCGGTCGCGTCCCTCGAGCAGGCAGCCGCCGCGGCTCACGCGCGCGTCGGCGACCCACTGGACTTGCGGGCGATCGCCGGCCAGCGTGGCCCGGCCCGATCCGGCCTCGTCAGGCAGCGACTCCAGCACCCGCAGGTCATCCGGGTGCATGCGCACGACGACCGGCTGGTCCACCGGGATCTCCGCGAGGGCGCGGGTGGCGAGTGCGGCGACCTGCGAGGGGTCGGCCTCGATCTCCCGGGTGATGATCTGGCGCGCCACCGCGATGGCGATGGCGCAGACGTTCTCGCGGGCGTTGCCGACCCACGCCTCCGCTTCGCCCTGGAGGCGGAGCAACGCATCGTCGATGGCACTCAATGCCGCGCGTACGCGGGCGGCCTCGGCCTGGACGCCAGCCAGCTGCCCGCGCTGGTAGCCCCGGTCGAACGCCTCCTGCTCGAGCGCCACGACGTCGACGACCGGTGCGCGATCGTCGGCTGCGGACACGTAGTGCATGGCGTCCCCCGACCCGCCGAGGTCCTCCAGCGCCCACTGGGCGGGAATGGAGACCTTCGACCTAGAGGACGACATCGTCGTCTCCGCCGCCGAGCACGATCTCGCCGGCCTCCTCGAGCTTGCGCACCATGGCGACGATGTTGGCCTGGGCGCCTTCCACATCCTTCATGCGGACCGGGCCCATCATCTCCATTTCGTCGTTGAGCGCCTGCACCGCGCGCTGCGACATGGCGCCCGTGATCTTGTCCCGCAACTCGGGGCTCGCCGCCTTGAGCGCGAGGGCGAGTTCCTTCGAGTCGACGTCGCGGAGGAGACGCTGCAGGGCGCGAGCGTCGAGTCCCGAGAGGTCCTCGAACACGAACATGAGGTTCTTGATCTCGTCGCAGAGCGGTTGGTCGATGGCGGCGACGCCGTCGAGCAGCACCTTCTCCAGCGACGCGGCGACGTAGTTGAGCACCGAGGCCACGGCCGCGGGTCCACCCGAGGCACTCATGCCCTGGGCCGCGGTGAGGTCGGCGTCCGCGCTCAGCGTGCGCTCGATGAGCATGATCAGCTCGGGCGACACCTTCTCCATGCGCGCCATGCGAAACACCACCTCGGAGCCGATCGTGGTGTCGATCTCCTTGAGGATGGCGGCGGTGTGCTGGGGGTCGAGGTGGGCGAGGATCACCGCGATGGTCTGCGGATGTTCGCCGGCGAGCATCGAGCCGAGCTGCTGCGGGTCCGCGTTGCGGAGCCGGTGCAGCCCAATGGTGTTCTGCAGCTGTCCCTGGATGCGCTCCAGGACCTGGCCGGCCTTGCGGGACCCGAAGGCCTTCTCGAGGATCTCGCGCGCGGCGTCGATACCGCCCTGGGCCAGGGAGTCCGCGACCCGGATGCGGGTGAGCCACTCCTCGAGCACGGAGTCGACGACGTCCGGGGAGATCTGCTCGACGCGAGCGATCTCGAAGGACAGGGCATCGACCTCGTCGGGGAGCAGCTTCTGCGTGACCTTCGCGGCCATGTCCGAGCCTAACGCGAGGCACAGGATGGCCGCCTTCTGCCGGCCCGTCATCGTGGACGGGTCGATCAGGGCGAGGCCGCTACCGCGGGTTGCCAGCGCCGTGGTCATGCTACTCCTTCATCCAGGCGCGAATCATCTTGGTCGCGATCTCGGGCTGCTGGTCCACGGTGGCGATCACGCGGTTCTTCGT
>JAEUJK010000114.1 GCA_016794735.1 Gemmatimonadota bacterium
CCAAACGTTCGTGAGCCGGTGGCATCGATGCGGGTGAGGCCCGGGCGCGCGAAGAGCATGCGCCCCTGGGCATCCTCACGGATGTCACGCGGTCCCCGGCCGCCCGGCAGGCCGAGGTGCGCCGACATCGGGTGCGCGCGACCGCCCGAAGAGCGATAGACCCCGCTGTCCGTCGAGAACCAGGTGGCCTTCTTCGAGTCCGTGAAGATCCCGAGGATGTCGCCGGCATTCAGCTGGTAGGTGGACGTGCGATCGGTGACACGCTGCGGCGTCACGTGCAGGATGTGCCGGCCATCGCGCGTCGCCAGCATCCCGCCCTCGGGGGCGGGCCAGATCGCCGATGACACCTGCCGACTGGTCGGGCGCAGCACCTGCCGGTGCTGGCCATTCACGAGGGCATACACCTCACCACTCCCCGCCGCACTCCAGACGGTGCCCTGCGCATCGGCGCGGACCGACCAGATCGAGTGTGTGTTCCCCAGTCCGCTCGCGACGGTCTGGAAGGCGCTGCGCTGGAACCGCTCCATGCCAACACCCGTGCCCGCCCAGATGCGACCGCGCGCGTCTTCATGGAACGCCCACACCTGCGCCGTGCTGACGGGTGCCGGCTGGCTGAGTTGCGCCCCGTTCCACATCAACACGCCATGGACCTCGGTGCCCAGCCACACGATGCCGTCCGCGGACCGCGCCACGGACCAGACGGCCGAGGGCCTGCCGTGCATCGTGGCAAGCACGCGAGGGCCGGCGCGCACGTTGCCACTTCGGTCCACCGCGAGGCGCGTGATGCCGTGACGCGTGGCGGCCCACACCCCATCGTCGCCATCACTCGTCAGGTCGAGGTAGTCCTGGTCCGCGGGTTCCCCGATCGGTCGCACGCGACGGATGGCTTCCCCATCCCAGTACCCGAGGAAGTCTCGCCCACCGATCCACAAACGCCCGGTGAGGTCCCGGTGCAAGGTGTAGAGGTAGGCATCACTGCCCGCAACATGCGTGAAGCGTGTGCCGTCGCCGCGGTACAACCCCTTCGCCGTCGCGACCCAGACCTCGTCGCCGATCACCGACACATCCCACGTCACCCCGGCGGGCACCTGCGTGCTGTCCACGCGGCGCATGCGCCCCCGCTCGCGCACGGCGAGCCCCTTGTCGGTCGCGATCCACAGGCGGTCCTTCTCGTCCACCGTGAGGCCGCGGATCCAGTTCGACGGCAGGGCCGGTTCCTGCTCGGGGGTCACGGTGGTGAAGTTGGACCCGTCGTAGCGGACGATCCCACGCCGCGTGCCTAACCAGAGATAGCCGTCCCCGGCCTGGGCGATGGTGTTGACCTGCGTCTCGGGGAGCCCCTGGTCCCGGTCAATCGTCCGCCGAAACCACCCCCGCGTGCTGATCCCCTGCGCGGCGAGCGCAGGTGCAAGCAGCGCGGTCCCGCACAACGCGGCGCGCGCGAGCGAACGAAAGGGGAAGGCCATGAGATGATCGGCTGCGCGAGGTCTGCCCACGGCGCAGGCGCACATCGTATAGTATCGTCCGAAATCGAATTGCGATTGCCGTTAGGAATGTCCCATTTTTCGACATGATCCTCGATCGTATCCGCGCCTTTCTCCAGGGCCAGGCGACCGCGGCTGAAGACGCGGGCTCCGCGCCGTCCCCGGACCCGGTGCACGTTGCCGCGTGCACCCTGATGCTCGACATCGCCTACGCGGACGGGGAGTTCAGCGCCCCGGAACGCGCCCACCTGGAGCAGGTGCTGGCTCGGCACTTTGCCCTCCCGCCCGAGGCTGGTCGCGAGCTGATCGCCCTCTGCGAGCGCGAGCGGGCCCATGCGGTCGACCACTTCCAGTTCACGCGGGTGCTGCGCGAGCAGTACGACGTGGGCCAGAAGATGGTCCTCGCCGAGATCATGTGGGGGCTGGTGCTGGCGGACGGCCACGTGGCCGACCACGAGCACTACCTCACGCGCAAGATCGCCAACCTGCTGGAGCTCGAGCCGGGGTACCTCTCGACGGCCAAGCAGTCGGCGCAGCAGCGGATCGCGGCCGTGCGCGACCGCGCCGGGGAATAACGGCGCCTAACGAGCCCCGATCGCGGGATCCACGCAGATCGGGCAGTTCGCCATCCGCGGCTCGACCCCGAGCGTCACGGTGATCGGCCCCACCGACGTCGGCTTCTTGAGGACGGTGTCGTTCACGGCGATCGACAGGGTGAGCCGCCGCCCGGACACCACGCCGGAGATCTGGGCCGGCAACGTCTCCCGGGGAATGGGATACGCGCGCAACATGTACGTGCCGTCCACCTGGAAGCGCCCCTGCGCGTCGAGCTGGACCGGAGCCGGGAAGTCACCCTTGGTGCATCCGACGTGGATATGCACCAGGTCCGCCGTCACGATGACCCCCTGATCCACCGCCCCCCAGCGTCCGACCGGAAGCTGGTCTCCCGGCGGTCCTTCGGTTCCGGCCGACGTGCCGCAGGCCGTGATCGCGAAGAGGAGGAGCCCGGTGGCGATGAGTCGCATGCTCCTGAGACACAGGGGGGTGGCGTTCCCCTGACGGGCGGGGCCTGAGTCTTGCTGCCGAACTCAGCTACTGAGCACCCCTCCGGTCACCCCGTCCGCTCATATGGCTGCAACTTCGCGGCACAAGCTGGTCATGTTCAACAGCCCGGCCGCCTTCTGGTCTGGGGCTGTTGCCATCGCAGGCGGCGTCCTGCTCCACCTCCCCGATTACGTCGGCGCTGCGGGCATGGGCTACCGGATGGTCGGGATGCCCATGGGCAGCGGGATGCTGGTCGGCATGGCCCTGGTGGTGGTTGGCTTCCTGCTGGCGGCGCACGGACTCGTGCCGCTCACGGCCCTCCACAAGGCGCAGGTCCCGCGCGCGGCCGTGGACCGATCGGACCGCTACATCCGCGCCATGAACGACGCGCGACTGTCGGGCGCACATTGGGGACTTCTCACGGTGCTCGGCGTCGCCCTCATCATCGACGTGATGAAGCCCGCCACCCTCGGTTTCGTGATGCCGGGGATGCGCGAGGAATACGGATACTCGACGGCACAGGTCGCGATGCTCCCGACCGTCGCCCTCACCGGAACCACGGTGGGGTCGTTGCTCTGGGGCGTGCTGGCCGATCGGGTGGGGCGCCGCGCCGCCATCCTACTGGCGACGCTGATGTTCATCGGTACCTCGATCTGCGGCTTCATGCCGGAGTTCAAGTGGAACCTCGTGATGTGCTTCCTGATGGGCACGTCGGCCGGCGGGATGCTGCCGATCGTCTACGCCCTGATGACGGAGTGCATGCCCTCGAAGAACCGTGGCTGGCTGGTGGTGTTGCACGCCGGGCTCGGCACGGTGGGCGGGTACCTTGCCGCGAGCGGGATGGCGGCGCTGCTCGAGCCCCACTTCGCCTGGCGCAGCCTGTGGTTTGTGGGACTCCCCACCGGCGTGTTGATGCTCATCATGAGCCGGTGGATTCCCGAATCGCCGCGTTTCCTGCTCACGCATGGCCGTGAGCGCGAGGCCGAGGCGGTGCTGGCGCGTTTTGGGGTGACCGTGCCCGCCGCGGGTGATGTCGTGGAAGCGCCGGTCGCGCCGACACCGGCGCCCGCGCCCGCACCAGCAGGGTCGCGCAATCGATTGCTGGCGTTGTTGCGCCCGCCGCTGAGCGGCCAGACCCTCACCGTGGTGACCTACGGCCTTGGCTGGGGACTGGTGAACTGGGGATTCCTCACGTTCATCCCCGTGACGTTGCGTTCCCGCGGGCTCGATGCCGGGATGGCGACGCGCCTCCTGTTCTATTCCGCGCTGCTCGCGATTCCGGGGACGATTGTCGTTGCCTGGCTCTACGGCATGTGGAGCAGCAAGAAGAGCATGGTGGTCTTTGCCCTGGCCACGGCGCTTGCCCTCGTCGGGTTCGCCGTGATCGACCCGGGATCCAACGGGGAGCCCAGCGTGTGGCTCACGCCGTTGATGGTGCTCCTGCTGGTGAGCAGTGGCGGGGTGATCTCGATGCTCTCGCCGTATGCGGCCGAGGTGTACCCGACGCACCTGCGCGGCACGGCCAGCGGTGTCGCGGCCGGCAGCAGCAAGTTGGGGGGAATCATCGCCCCGACCACGATGGCCGCCCTGGCCGCCGTGCAGCCGGGTTTCACCCTGATCGGGCTTGCGTTTGCGGTACCACTGGTGGTGTCGGCGGGGATGGTCGCGTTCTCCGGTATCGAGACGCGGGGCCGCCACCTCGAGGACACCGCGGGCGAGAGGGTCCCCGCGGTGCCCTGAGCCGCGTTACGGCACGACGGGCCGGGGCGGCCGCGCCGGCCGCGTGCCGTTCATGCGCGGGCGCGGCCCGTTGCCCAGCGTCGTCGCCAGGTCGTGGATGTAGCTCGTGATGCGGGCGTAGTGCGGATAGTCGATGAACTCCGCCTCGTCCGTGCGCTGGTGGTAGTCGCCGTGCAGCCCGGTGAAGAAGAACGCGATCGGCACGCCCTGCAACGCATAGTTGTAGTGGTCGCTGCGCCCGTAGATGTTGTTGTAGCCTGTCCACGTGAGCGTGCTGTCGTACCGGTAGTCGAGCTGGAACGGGCGGGTGTTCTTCTGGTTCACCGCGGCCACGGTCTCGCCGAGGTCCTTCGAGTCGAAGAACGACCCCACGACGCCGAGGTAGTCCTCGCCGCCACCCGGGATGTCGCCGTCGCGACCGCGGCCGATCATGTCGATGTTCACCTGCGCCACGATCGAGTCCATCGGCACCGTCGGGTGTCGCGTGAAGTACGCCGACCCCACGAGCCCCGCTTCCTCGCCGGTGTGCCACACGAACAGCGTGGACCGCTTCGGCTTGACCCGCGCCGCCTGGATCGACTCCGCGATCTCCAGCAACGCCATGGAGCCGGAGCCGTCATCGTCGGCACCATTGTTGATGGAGTCGATGCGTGCCACCGGGTGCGCACGACGGATGCTGTCCATGTTCACGCGGATCGTCGCGAGCTGGTCCTGGCTGAGCGCGACCATCTTGTTAGCCAGCAACATCCGGTTGCGGATGTCGTTGAAGGCCTTGAGCGAGTCCTTGTCGACCGGCGTGTTGAAGCCGACGTGGTCGTTGTGCGCCCCGACGGCCACGTACTGCCCGCGCAGGGCCGGGTCGCTGCCGGGGATGACGGCCACGACGTTGCGCGCATAGTCGCTCGGCAGCTCCACATAGTCGAGCGAGGCGTTGACCGTGCCGCCGACGGTGCCGGGCCGGAGGTTCTCCACCGGTTGGCCACCGAACAACGCGGCGGCCCCCGCACGGGTGAGCCGCAACGTGGCCTGCGGCGCGAGCTGTTCGAGTTGCGCACGCAGCATCGCCAGGGAATCACCCGCCGGCGCGGCGCCCGGGCGCCCGCGGCCGCCGCCGGACTGCGTGGCCACGTCGGGCTGGTTGAGCTTCTGGCGCTGCGCCATCGTGAGGCCATCGAGGTCCACGGTGGCCACGGCCGCGGCCCCTGCAAGGCGCGTGTTGGGTGGGGCACCGAACTGCGGGCGCCCCGCCGGGGCGGCCGACGGGGTGCCAGGCAGCAGGACGACGAACTTGCCCGCAGCCTGCGCCGCCGTGACCTGGCGCGCGGTGTCACCCGCCACGCCACCAAAGACCACCTCGACCCCGCTGATGGGCCGGGGCGCGCGCGCCCCGGGGATCGCCACCCAATCGCGATTCCACTCGAGCGGGTTGCCGTTCACCGCCATTCGTGAGTTGGCCGTGAACGACCGCAGGTGATAGGGCAACACCTGGAAGTAGGTGCCGTTATCACCTGCGGGGGCAATGCCGAGCTTCTTCAGCTCGGCCACGATGTAGTCGGTGCCCTTGCGGTTCCCGACCCGTCCCACCTGCCGCCCGTGCATCGAGTCGTCGGCAAACTGGTAGAGCCGGATCTGCAGGTCCCGGACGGTGATGGCCGGTGTCGTCGGGGCCGGTCGCATGCGCGACGGGTTGCCGTACCGGTTGAGCTGCGCACCCGCCACCGCGGGGAGCAGGAGCGCGAGCAGGGGCAGGACACGCATGGGACGTCCGACAGGGCTGGGGGAGACTAACACTTCGCAGATGGCCGCTTGAGTCCCTTGCGGTCGGCGGCCGTCTGGTACACGATCGATGCTGCGGTATACGCGGCCATCTGGGCGATGTTCATTCGCTGGTCACCCGCACCGCAGCGGTTGGTCACGCGGACGGACGGCGGCGGCTTGACGTCGCTGGCTGCGGAGACCCACTGGACCTGCACTTCGTCGATGGTGCGGCAGCTCATGTCGGTGTTGGTCCCGGGCATGGCATCGCACATGGCGTTCTTCATGGCGATGCGGAGCGTCATCTGCATGCCGTCGCCGGAGGTCGCCATCTTGAACCCCGCGTCGCGGAGCCCCGCCAGGACCAGCGGCTCGAAGTCGTTCGGGGTGCCGTAGCGGCGATCGACCGGGAAGTTGGCCGACGTGTTTCCCGACCCCCAGTCGAGGGCCAGCTTGCACGGCGCTTCGCGACAGGGGCCAGCGGAAGCCGGCGGGGTATCCTGCCCGCGCAGGGTCGACGACGAGAGAAAGAGGGCAGCGAGGGCCAACGCAAGCCGGACGCGCATGGGAAGCTCCAGAGGGTTCACGGGGATTCTACCCTCCGCACCGGGCGACTGACCAGACGGTGAATGCCCGGCGTGAATGCCGGACGCCGCGCGGGAGGCACCTCCCGGGGGGCGCGTCACTAGGTTTCCCGCTCCCTTCCCGCGTCGTGCATGCGTCCTGCGATCGTCCAGGCCTCCCTGCTGCTCGTGGCGTCGAACGTCTTCATGACGTTCGCCTGGTACGGGCACCTCAAGCACCTCAATGCGCGACCGTGGCAGGTCGCAGCGCTCGTGAGCTGGGGCATCGCCCTGTTCGAGTACCTGCTGCAGGTCCCGGCGAACCGCATCGGCAACACCACGCTGCGCCTCGACCAACTCAAGATGCTGCAGGAAGTGATCTCGCTCTCGGTCTTCGTCCCGTTTTCGGTGTATTACATGAAGCGGCCGATCACGATGGACTTCGCCTGGGCCGGGCTCTGCCTGCTGGGCGCCGTCTATTTCATCTTCAGGGCCAAGGGGGCCTGATGTCTCGTTATCTCTTCCTGATCCTCGTGGTGGCGTGCTCACGTGGTGAGCCGGCTGTCGACGAATCGGCGCGCCGCGCCGACGCGGCCACCGATTCCACCTTTGCCGCCGTGCAGTCGCGCGGTGCCGTCGCCATGGGGGTGGACCAGTACACGTCGACGCACCACTTCACGCCCACGGACGACGGCGGCATCATCGAACTGCAGCGCGACACGCTCGACGCCGCCGGCGTCGCGCAGATCCGTGACCACATGCGGCAGATCGCCGGCGCCTTCGCCAACGGCGACTTCTCCCTCCCGGGGATGGTGCACAACCAGGTCGTCCCCGGCACCGAGGTGATGCGCGAGCGACGGAGCGCGATCACCTACACAGCGGAAGAGTTGCCGCGCGGCGCGCAGGTGCGCATCCGTTCCACCGACTCGGTGGCCGTCGCCGCGATCCATACCTTCCTCCAGTTCCAGCGCCAGGATCACCACGCTGGGATGCGTCACTGAACGGCGCGTTTCGTCCACGGCTCGTCCCGGGACGACCCGGTCGGGGTGCCACCGCTGGGAGTTGTCGTCAGGTTGTGCCTCCCACGAGTCGAGAGATGATGCGCCGTACGTTGTCGCTGGCTGGAGTCGCCCTGCTTGCCTGGTCGTGTCGCACGACGACCGCCGTCGAATTATCGAGTGAACCGGCGCCCGGGGTCGCGTCGAGCATCACGGTCTTTTCCAGGCAGGCGGCTGGTGGAAACGAAACCAGCTCGGCCGTCGTGTTCGACTCGGCGAGCGGCACCTACGAGGAGTTTCTCTGCGATGGCGGCGGCGCCCCGTCGTGCCCCAATGTGCGGCGGCGCGGTGGATCCACCGATCGCGTCGCCCTGGATGCGGCGTTTCAGCTCACGAACACGGCGTCGTTCCGCACCCTGCGCCCGTCCTACGGGTTCAGCGGGAACATTGTCCCGCCGGACATGAACAGCATGACGATCACCGTGGTAGCGAATGGTCGGCGCTGGAGCGTTGCGCGTGACATGCGCGCCCCCTACCCCGAAATCCTCGGACGCCTGGACTGTCGCCTGCAGCTCGCCCGCGGGGCCCTCATCATCTGCTCCAGCTAGCACTCGAGCGGACCTGGTCGGCAGCTCGTGGCACCGACCGGGTGAGATTCCGGCACGTCGTTGGCGGGTTACCTTCCGCGCATGCCCCGTCACTCCACGCATTCGTCGCGCGGCCCTGCCGCCATCGGCCCGTACTCCCAGGGAATCTGGGCGGGTGACCTCCTCTACTTGTCGGGCCAGACCCCGATCGACCCGGCCACCGGCGCACTCATCGAGGGTGATGTCGAAGCCCAGACGCACCGCTGCTTCGACAACTTGTTAGGCATCCTCGAGGACGCCGGGCTGTCGTCGGACGACGTGATCAAGTGCAACGTCTACCTGACCAGCATGGCGGACTTTCCGGCGATGAATGCGGCGTACAAGACGCGGTTCAACGCGCCATTCCCCGCCAGGACCACGGTCGCCGTCGCCGGACTCCCGCTCGGCGCTCGCGTCGAGATCGAGCTCGTGGCCCGACGGACTGCCTGACGGACTCAGCCGGCCAGCGCGCGCACGACCCCGACGCGATTCCGGACGCCGAGTTTGCGGAACACCTTCTCACCGTGCCGTCGCACCGTGTGGTAGGAGATCCCCAGCTGGTCGGCGATGCCGCGTGCGGTTTCGCCCGCCGCCATCATCTCGGCGATCTGGCGCTCGCGGGTGGTGAGGGGGAGAGGGTCCGACCCGTTGGCGACCTTGGGCACGGCGCGCAGGACGGCACAGACGGCGCGCTGGTCCCCGACGGCCAGGGGATAGAGCTCGACGGCGACCCCATCGATCACGGCTGATTGGATCCCGCTGTCCGCCCTGGTGATGGCGGCCAGGTGGCGTCGCAGGTCATTCAGCTTGACGCGTCCGCACTCGTTGGTACCAATGCGGGAGGCAGCACGTAACAACTCGCCATCTGGCGTCAGGAGGAGCCAGCACGCGTGTAGTCCTTCCAGCAGCGCGGCGAGCGATTCCACGGCGTCCAGTTCGCCCTGTGGCGCGCGGCTCTCCGCAAGCCGCACCCGATGCCGACCGTCGGTCGCAATCATCAAGTAACCCCCTCCCCATGAGCTGTCCCCGCGCGCCACTGGCGACTTGGGGCATGCGGGCGCTACGCTAGCGAGCTTCCGCCAACTCGCTCTCGGACGCCGATCAACTCGTCCTTCGACTCGCGAACTTCGTGGTCCAACCCGCTGCAAACGGCTCGGATGGCACCCTCCCCCGCCTGATTCTCCTCGGCGGGGGAAGGCTCGAGCGCAACGGTCAGGCGCATGGAGGACGGTCGGCTCAGCGTCGCCGGGTGGCGTTGTTGGCCCTCTTGGCGAGTGTCCGGGGCCGCGCCCTCACGCGTGACTGGATTGTGGCGCGGTTATGGCCAGAAGCTGACAGTGATTCCGCACGGAGGAATCTCAACGAGGCGGTCTATGTCATCCGCAAGGAGCATGGCGAAGGCCTGATCGACGGGCGGGGTGATGAACTCGCGCTCGACGCGACGCGCCTGACCTGCGACCTGTGGGAGTTCGACGCCGCTTTCCTTGATCAGCGCTGGGACGCGTGCCTCGCCGCATACGGGGGGCCCTTTCTCGACGGCGTCCACATTTCCGACGCGCCGGAATTCGAGCGCTGGTGTGATGAACAGCGAGCGGCCTGCGCCGACCGCTTTGCCCGGGCCTGCATCGCGAGGGGTGATTCGCTGACCTCGCAGGGTGACCACCGGGGGGCCATTGACGTGTGGCGCCGGTTCGTCGCCCAGGACGCCTTGAGCGGCACGGCCGTGTTGCGTCTCGCCCGCTCCCTGGCCGCAAACGGTGACCGGGCCTCCGCCATCCAGGCCATCGGTCTGCACGAACAACAGTTGCGAGCGCAGCTGGAGACCCAGCTCGACCCCGACCTCGAGCAACTCCGCCGTGAGCTGCGCACCGCGGATCGCCCGGTCGGAGCCACCGCGCCTGCCGTGGTCCCGACCCCGGCTGTCGCGCCAATTGGGGCATCGGAACCGACCCCACCGGCTGTACCGGTGCCGGCACCCGCTCGTGCGCGGGTGTGGCGAGGGGTCGCCGCAACGGCGCTCGTCGCTGCCGCGGCGATGGTGTTCACCCGGGAAGGCACCCCGGACCCCGGCATCGCGCGCGTACACCTCGTCGTGACCCCGTTCGCCGACCGGAGTGCGTCGGGTGACGAAGGGCCGAGCGCCGAGGGGCTCACGCAGGATGTCATCGATCGTTTGTCTGGGGGGTCGGCGTTCACTGTGGCCTCGTGGAACGCGGTCCGCACCATGTCGCGCGCTGGCATTTCGCCTGACTCGATCGCGCGCGCGGTGCAGGCGGATTGGGTGATCGATGGGTCCCTCGATGTGCGGGGCGAGTCGCTGCGCGTCGTCACCCGGTTGCTCGACGCCCGCACCGACCGCGTGCTCGGGATCGACACCGTGGAACGGCCCCTCAACCGCGTGGCCACGGTCGCCGACGACGTGATCGATGGGGTCGTGCGGGAGTTGCGCGTGCGCCTGGGGCGCGAGGTGCGACTGCGCGAGGTGGATGCCGGCACGACCAACGAGACGGCCAAGCGCTTGCACCAGCGTGCACGCAGTGACGTCGCGGATGCCCTGGAGCTCGCGCAGGGCCGTTCCGTCGCCGACGTGCGGAGCGCCGTGGACCTGGTCGAGCGGGCCGACTCGGTCCTCGTGGTCGCCGAGTCGTTTGATCCGTCGTGGTCGGCGCCATTGCTCGAACGCGCGCGCCTGCTGCTTCACCTCGAGGCGTTGTCCGCCCCAACGATCACACCGGGTCGCCTGGTCGCCATGACGGAACGACTCGACGCACTCATCGCGCAACGCCCGGAACTCGCGCCTGCCCTGGAGCTGCGTGGACGCCTGGAGCTTGCCTGGATTGGTCGCGACACGGCGGAACTCGCACGCGCCACGCGCGCGGTGGAGTGGCTGCGCCGTGCGATCACGATCGACTCCACACTTGCCGGGGCACACGCCGCGCTGTCGCTGGCGCAGTCCATCCTTGGCCAGCATGGCCCGTCGCTGCAGAGTGCCGATCGCGCCCTGCGGCACGATGCGTTCCTCGAAGAAGCCCAGCGGGTGCTCACCGGCGGGTTCTACGCGGCGTATGCGCTCGACAGTGCGCCCGCCCTGGATCGTTGGTGTGAGCGTGGACGCGCGGCCTTCCCGGGCCACATCCCGCTCCAGCAGTGTGCCTTGCTGGTCCGCCGGTCCCGTCCCGCAACGGCCGCCGACGTGGAGTGGGCGTGGCGCGAGGTCGCGCGCCTGGACAGCCTCGAGTCCGCCGAGCGGGCGTCCATGACGGGACGCGAGTATTCGCCCCTGTTCCGTCGTGCCGTGGCCACGGCCATCACGGCGCGGGCGGGCGAGCGCGCACGCGCCCGGCGCGAACTCGCCGACCTGCGCCTCAAGACATCGGCTAACGACGAGATGCGCCTGTCGTTCCGGCCGGACGAAGCGGTGATCCTGCTGGCGCTCGCCGACACGGCGGGCGCGTGCGCCACGGTCGACGTCGCCTACCGCGCACGTGCCCTGACCCGATCGATGCTCGAGGGCGACCCGGCCCTGCGAGCGCTTACGCAGGCAAGGTGCGGACGTAGCTGAGCCACGAGCCGAGGGGTCGCTCGGTCACCTGGCCGTCGCCCATGGTGCTCAGCACCTGCACCCGCTCGAGCATCCCGGCCCCGTTGAGGGCCAGCGTGCTCCCTGCCTCGCCAACGGCGCAATACCGCGTCCACGGGATGTGCCCGAACGCGACGATGCGCTCCTGCCCGGCAGACGGCGTGTAGAACGATCCCGCGAGGGTGGCGTAGTCCTCGTGGTTGAGCACGCCGGCGTAATACGGGAGGAAGAACTTCTCGATCGACGACTCAGTCCAGAACAACGCGTCGTACGTCTGCGCGACCTCGACCTCCTCGCCGGTCGGCCCGGTCACCTTGACGGAGCGCAGCGCGGCGTCCGGACGATCGGCCGCGACACGCGACGGCGGCGTGTTGACGTGGCAAACGACGGTGTCCCCCGCGGCCGCCCGATGCACAAGGGCGAGTCCGCCATTGCGTACGACGAGGTCGAGGGTGCGCGTCCGTTCGCCATGGGCGCTTTCAGCGAGCTTACGCAGCTCCCAGGCGTTGGCGGTGGGGACAGTGGGGGTGGGCAGGGTCATGGGGCAGCCTCCGCAGCGGGTGGGCTCGCGGCGCTGGTGCCGCGAGACGGCCGTATCCATCGCGCCGCCCCCTCCCGAGACGCATGGGATGTTTAGCCAAGCGCCCCATAGGACGATCATCCTACAGACAGTGAGCAGCCGCGCCCCCACCTTGGCACGACGTCAGCCACAGCCCCCATGCCCGCCTCCTTCACCAGCGTGGTTGTTGCCGTCCTGGCCCTCGCCCCCATCGCCGGCGTCCGCGTGCCCGCGTCGAGGGTCACGGTCCCCGAGGGGCTGCCGTGCCAGGCCCGCGCCCTGAGCGCGAGTGACTCGATTGCCAGCGCGGAGGTGGCGCGC
The DNA here is from genome assembly GCA_016794735.1 of Gemmatimonadota bacterium. Classification (GTDB taxonomy): domain Bacteria; phylum Gemmatimonadota; class Gemmatimonadetes; order Gemmatimonadales; family Gemmatimonadaceae; genus RBC101. Next base: position 12,671 of record JAEUJK010000114.1, read on the forward strand.
AGTGAGTGGGCCGCGAACCGCGGACATGTGCACGTGGCCACGGCGTCCACGGCAAGCCATCGACTGCGTGCACGGCGCGAGGCCGACCAGCAGGTCGGCCGATCCTGGGCGCCGGGGCGTACCCTCGTCATGCACGTCGCCGGCGGGTCTCCGGCCGAGCGGCGCGAGGTGTGGCGCATCGCGAGTGCCGTCTCGCAACAAGCCGGGATACACCTGGTCGCCGGCGAAGCGGCGCAGATCCGCGTGCAGCTGGATCCGCGGGCGTCGTGCCGCGGCTATCTCGGGACCGACGCGATGATCGCCGTCCCTGGCGAACCCACGGTTGTCATTGGCGGCACGGGCGACGATGTTAGCGCCCGTGCCGCCGGTGCGTTCCGCCTGGCCTTTCCCGCAGCCGAGCCGCGCCCCTGATGCCCGGGGTTACTTCCCCGGGCGGTAGGTCTTTTCCGTGTGGCCGGTGAGCTGGTCCGGATAGAAGTAGACCTCGCGCAGGTTCCCGGTGGCGTAACGCTCGGCCTGGTCGTTGAAGTGCGGCGTCCCGAGGTGCCCGCTCTCGCCACCGGCAGTCACGGCGCGCGCGCGGACCTTGTCGCCAAACTCGACGACGGCAACGAAGGAGTTGCCGCTCGTGCCGTACCACTTCTTCGTGTTGGGGTAGGGTCGTGCGCCGAATGAGGCCAACGATCCCCAGCGGGCCGACGCGAACATCACCGGAATGCTCGGCTTCGCGTCGTCGAACGGGTGGACGATGGCCTCGCTGATGCGCTGGAAGCGGTTGATGTCTCCCCAGGGGGTGTCCCACTTGCCGAAGTCGGCGGTGAGCTTGTCGATCGCGGCGGCGAGTCCCTCCAGCCGCTGCGCCGCCGGCCCGCGTTCCATGTACTCGTAGCCCGACATCGACTCGGCCTCGGGATGTTCATCGGCGCGCTGGCGGCGGAACATCTCCTCGCCCCAGAAGACGGCCACCGCGGTGGGAACCGACGTGGCACTCCAGCGGAAATCCCAGCCGCGCAGCTGCGTGATGGGATCGGCGAGCTTGGCCTTGAGGGGCGACGACCCCGGCAACGCGTCGTAGGCCTTCACCAGGGCCGGCACACTCGTCTCGAAGGCCGGCATGTACGAGTCGAAGGCTGCGGCGAGCAGGGAGTCGAGGGTGAAGTTCTTCTTCCCGTCGAGCACGCGGATGGCGTGGACGCCGCGCGGGTTCTCGGTGCCCGCGTCCACATACCGCGGGTAGGCCGACGCCTTTGGCGAGTTGGGACCCGCGGCGCTGTACGGATAGTTGTTGGTGTTGTAGACCCACCCGTTCGGGGGGCTGATCACGTTGGGGCTCTCGTCGAACGCGTGCACGCCGTTCCAGTCCGTGGCGGGATTGCTGCCGTCCACCAGTCCCGAGTAGTTGAACCTGGTGTCGCGGCGCGGGACGAAGTTGGCGTGGAAGTACGCGTAGGCGCCGTCCGCGTCGGCGTACAGCGTGTTGTTCGACGAGTTGGTATGGAGTTCCATCGTCTCGCGGAACTGCGCGAGGTTGTGCGCCCGGGTGCGCATGTACGACTGGCGCAGCGCCTTGAGCGGTTCCTCCATGATGCGCATGGCGATGTACTTGCCATCCGCGCGTCGCACCACCGGCCCGTGGTGCGTGCGCCAGGTGGTGAACTCGCGCTGCGCCTGTCCCGATGCCGTCTTGTAGGGCACCGTCACCGTGCGCACCGTCACCGGCTTGAGGGAGTCGCCGTGCTGGTAGAACACGCCGCTGTCGGTCTGCACGATGGCCTCGATGTACTCGTCGACGTTGTCGACGCTGCTCGAGGTGTGCATCCAGCCGGCCTTCTCGTTGAATCCCTGGTAGATGAAGAACTGCCCCCAGGTGACGGCGCCGTACGCGTTGAGTCCCTCGTCGCTCGTCATCTGCAGTTCCGAGCGGAAGAAGAACGACGTGTGCGGGTTGATGAGCAGCATGGCCTTGCCGTTCGCGGTGAGCGGCCCGCCGATGGCGATCCCGTTCGACCCGCGCGGTTCCGGCTCGACGCCCGCATCGAAGACGGCGACCTCGCGCGGCGCGGTGCTGTCGTGCAGCGCCTGCAGCCCCCGCAGGTTCACGCGCTCGATGTCCCCACCGATGCTTCCCTCACTAAAACTCAACGCCATCCACGGCTCGAAGCGGGTGATGACGCGCGGCTTCACCTCGGGGTGGATGTGGAGGTAGTAGTTCAGCCCTGCCGCCCACGCGTCCATGAGCGAGACCAGCCACGTTGGCGCCTCGCCGTACAGCTTCTTCAGGGCCTCGGGATCGATGAACAACTTCTGGCGCAGGTCGCGCCAGATGGCCTCCTCTCCCTCGGCCTCGGCGAGCCGCCCCAGCGAATTGAGGTAGTTCGTCTCGACGCGGTTGAAGTCGTCCTCGGCCTGGGCGTAGATCATCCCGAAGACGGCGTCAGCGTCCGTCTTGCCCTTCACGTGGGCGATCCCCCAGTCGTCGCGCGTGATGGTCACGTTGGCCGCCTGGGCCTCCCAGGCAGCGACCTCCGGGTTGCTCGAGGTGCCGGAACACGCGGCGAGGGCAAGGACGAGGAGGAGCGAACCTTTCTTCATGGCACGGGAGGGAGGGGCGAAGGGCTCAAAGTGTCGAGCGGACCCGCAACTGGCCAGTGTGCGCCGGCCCGTGTCACCGTCGTGACGGCCCCCACCTTCCCCGGCGCGCCCTGACGGGTAGCATTGTGGCCATGCACTTCCCCTCGCTGCGTCGTTTCGCGACCGCTGGGTGGCGCCGCGATCCCCGGTGGGTCGTGGCGATCCTTGGGATGTTATACGTCGCTTGGGGAGCATGGGCGCCCGCCACGGCTGTGACCGTCACGGGAACGGGCGCCCCGCGGGTGCAACTCGCGCTCCCCTTCGAGTACCTGGTCCTCGCACCGGTCACGCGCTTCCTCGATGAGCTGACCCTGCTCGACGACCAGCAGCACACGGCGATCGCGTGGACGCTCGTGTTCATCGTGGCGATGGTGGCGGTGCGCACGGTGATGCACACGCACTGCTGGCGCGCCCGGGCGCGTGCCACGGTGCGCGCGAGCCTCATGGCCTTTGGCGCGGGACTCGGCGTGTACGTCGTTGGTGCCCTCGTGCCGCGGCCCATGGCCTCGTTGACCGCCGACGATCCGGCGGTGCTGCTCGTCGACTTCCACAGCCACACGGAACGATCACACGACGGACGGTGGCGTTTTGGCGCCGAGTCCAACCGCGCGTGGCATGCCGCGTCTGGATTCCATGCCGCGTATGTCACGGACCACCAGACCATGCAGGCGTGGCAGTTGGTCGCCGCGCGTGGTGAGCTGGCCTCGACGCGTGCCGCTTTGCGCGAGGCGTCCATCGTGGCGGGAACGCGCGACGCCGTCCAGACCACCCTGCTCCCCGGGATCGAGAGCGTGGTGCCGGGTGCGCACCTCAACCTGCTGGGCGTCTCCGCGAGCCACCTGCCCCTCTTTGCCCACCGGCGCAACCTCGACACGCTGCGCCTCGCGGCGCTCCACGCCTCGGATCGCCCGCTCGCGTTGCTCACCTTGCCGTTCGACCTGGGACGGTCGCCGCACCGTCCCCCGCGCATCGACGCCATCGAACTGACCAACGGAGCTCCCAAGGGACTCCGTTTTTCGCGTGAGCATCGGGCGCGGATTGTCCAGCTCGCCGACTCGCTCGGTGTCCCGCTCGTGGCGTCGAGCAACCACCACGGCTGGGGCTCGACCGCCGTGGCGTGGACCGCCATGCGCATCCCGGGGTGGCAACAGCTCGACCCGCTGGCCCTGGATGCCGCCATCCGGGACGCGTTAGGCAGCCACCCGGACCAGGTTCATGTCGTGGAGCGCCAGGGACTGCCGGCGTCCCGGGCCGTCCTCTCCCATGTGTTGACGCTGCCGCGCCTCGCGTGGCACGCCGCCGCGATGGCCACCGTGCCCGAACGACTGGCAGGTCTCGGTTGGGTCCTGGCCACCATGATCCTGTGGCGTCGCCGGCCGCGACGCGCGTGAGATGGTTGGCCGTGGCCGCCCTGGCCGCGGCGGCCGCGTGCACGCCGCGATCGCCATTGGCGCGCACCGGGCCGTGGAGTGTTGAGCTGGCGACGCGCGGCGTCGATGCGCCCGTCCACCGGATTCCCGCGCTCGCGGTGACCACCCGGGGCACGCTGATCGCCGCCTGGGATGCGCGACCAACCCTGGCCGACGTGCCCAGCCACATCCGGGTCGTGATGCGTCGGAGCCACGATGGCGGCCGTCGGTGGGAGGCGTTGCGCACCGTGCGCGCCGACAGCGCGCCCCTCGGATTCGGCGACCCCAGCTTGCTCGTCGATCGCACGACCCGTCGCGTCTTCCTCTTCCATGCCGCGTCGGTGCAGCAAGGGTTCTTTGGCGGCGCGACCGGGGCGCGCGATGACGATCCGGCGGTGCTGCATGCCGACCTGAGTTGGTCGGACGATGAGGGGCTCTCCTGGTCGCACCGTCGACTGACGTCCCGCATCAAGGACGCGACGTGGGGCGGGTTCTTTGCCTCGTCAGGCGCTGGGGTGCAGTTGCGCAGCGGGCGGCTCCTCCAGCCCTTCGTCATCCGGAAGGACGGGGCAACGTGGGCGGCAGTGTTGCGCAGCGACGACCACGGCGAGCAGTGGCGCATGGGCGCGCTCGTGGGCCCCGGCCTTGACGAGTTCGAGGTGGTCGAGCGCTCGGACGGCACCGTGATGCTCAACAGTCGCGCGAAGCCGTTTCGCCTGGTGGCGACATCGACCGACGGCGGCGAGACGTTCACGACGCCGCGTGCGGATCCCGCGCTTCCGGATCCGGCAAACAATGCGTCGCTGGTGCGGGTGGACCCGCTCGCGCCAGCCGGCAGCGCCCGCGCGCGGCAAATGGTGTTCAGCAACACGGCAGACACGGCGCGGCGCGCGAACCTCACGGTGCGCCTCTCGTGCGACGACGGCGCCACCTGGCACGCGTCGCGCGTGCTGGTGCCCGGACCCGCGGCCTACTCCACGCTCGTGATGTTGCCGGGCGATGACGTGGGTGTGTTGTACGAACACGGCGCGTACGCCGGGATCACCTTTGCGCGGCTGCCGCTCCGGGACATCGGTCGCTGCCGCGATTGAGGCCGCTGGACACCGAACGCGCGATCACCGGAGTGCCGCCACGATCGCGTCGAAGACCACTTCATCCGTGATCGGGGCGTCCGCGGTTGGATGAACCTGCGCACCCCACACCACGATCACGATGCGGCGCGCCGGGTTGATGTAGACGTGCTGACCGTGAATGCCGACCGCCATGAAGGCGCTGTCGGCGCGTCCGGCCTCCGTCGTCGTCGGCCACCAGAGGTAGCCATAGTGCAGCGGCGTGCCGTCGCGGAGCGCTTTGGGCGACCCGGCCTCGCGGCTCCACCCCTCCGGGATGTGGCGCGTCCCGCCGGCGACCCCGTCCTCGAGGATGAACTGGCCGAAGCGCGCGTAGTCGCGCAGCGTCGCACTGATCCCTGACCCGCCGATCTCCACGCCGTCGGGAGAGTCGAGCCACCAGGTGCCGTCGGCTTCCATCCCCGCCGGCCCCCAGACGCGCTCGGCGAGGTACTCCGCCAGCGGACGCTTCACCGCCCCGCGCACCACCTCGCCGATCACCTGCGTTTCACCCGTGCTGTAGGTGTTCTTTGTGCCCGGTGCCGCCGCGCGTGGAAGGGAGGCCATCAGGGTCATGGCGGACCCGGGGACCTGGGAGAGTTGCGCCTCGAGCAGGTGACGCCGATCGGATGTTGAGTCGGTGTAGGTCTCGTTCCACCGCACGCCGGACGCCATCATGAGCACGTCGCGAATCGCGACGCCGTCGTAGGCACTGCCGGCGAGGCGTGGCACGTAGCGCGTCACCGAGTCGTCCAGGCTCCGGATCGACCCATCGTGCAGGGCGGCACCGACCAGGGTCGCGGTGATCGACTTGGCCACGCTCATCGACATCCATCGCGTGGCTGGCGTGTTCCCGAACTCGTAGCGCTCCAGCGCCACCTGACCGTCCTTGAGCACCATGATCGCCGCCACTCGATTGCGGCGGACGTAGTCGTCGAGCGTCAGCGTACTGTCGCCAACGGTGAACGACACCGCGCCCAGGGGACGCGCGGCCGCCGGCAGTTCGCGCACCTGCGTGCCGTGGCGAATGGTGCGCGACGGAAACAGGCGATGGATGTTGCGGAACGTCTGCACCGCGAGCTCGGGCGTGAGCGCCCCATCGTAGCTCTGGCGCACGGTCCCGATCGGCTCCTGCTCGTGCGGGTACGCTGGTGATGCCGGCGCTGGTTCACCGGCACATCCCGCCATGGCCGCGAGAACGAAGAGTCGTACGGGGTTCCGCATCAGGTGGTGACGCATGATCGAGCGAGGACGAGTGGGTGGACGGCGTCGCGGCCGGTGCCGTGCGCCAGTTGCTGGCGACAGGAGACGCCGGTCGCGACCAATGTCGCGTGTGGCGCCTGTCGCGCCGCCGGAAAGAGCCGCAGTTCGCCGACCTGCATGGAGAGGTCGTAGTGCTCGCGCTCGAAACCGAACGAGCCGGCCATTCCGCAGCACCCGGCGTCCAGCACGCTCACGTCCGCCCCAGCGACCTGCTGCAGGAGGCGCGTGGTTGGTGCCACGGCTTCCGCGGCCTTCTGGTGGCAGTGCGGGTGAAACAGGATGCGCTGCGGTGCCGACGACGCGAGCGACAGGCGGCCGGCGGTGATCGCCGCGTGCACCAGCGATTCCACGAGTTCCACGCGTGCCGCGATGCCAGGGGCTTCGCCCGGCGCGGCGCCGAGCGAGACCAGTTCATCGCGCAGGGTGAAGAGGCACGAGGGCTCGACCCCCACGATGGGAACGCCCTCGCGCGCGAACGGGGTGAGCCGCGCGGCCAGGGCCACGTGACGCGCACGCGCCTCGGTGAGCATCCCCTTGGAGATCAGCGAACGCCCGCAACACACATCGTCCACCAGGATGACGTCGTGGCCCGCCAGCTCCAGCAACTCGATGGCGGCCTGCCCAATGGCCGGCTCCGTGTAGTTGGTGAACGAGTCGGCGAAGAAGACCACACGGCCAGCTGGCGCGCCGCGTTGCCGGGTGCTTGCCCGGCGACGGAACCACTGCGACAGCGACTCCGGGGCGAAGGTCGGCAGCGGGCGGCGCTTGTCGATGCCGAGCATGCGGTCCATCAGCGCGCGCACCGGCGCGGCACGGAGGATGGCATTGGCCAGCGGTGCCATGGCGCTGCCCACGGCATTCAGCACGCGCGCGTGGCCAAAGAAGCGCGAGCGCCACGGCGTACCCTCCACGGCCTGCACCTGGGCCAGCACCTCGCTCTTGAGCGTGGCCATGTCGACGCCCAGCGGGCATTCGACCGCGCACGCCTTGCATTCGAGGCACAGGTCCAGCGCCTCTTGCACGTGACGGTCGCCTAACGCGGCCCGCGGGTCCGGGCTGCGCAGCGCCTCCGCGAGGGCCATCGCGCGTCCGCGTGTGGCGTGTTGTTCGTCGCGGGTGGCCATGTACGACGGACACATCGTGGCGCCGGCCCCTGGCGACTTGCGGCACTGCCCGATGCGCGCGCACCCGTTGGCGTTGGCGTACATCCCGCCGGCGGACAGCGAGGCGTAGTGGGTGGGGAGCGCGTCGGGGGCGTGGCG
>JAEUJK010000121.1 GCA_016794735.1 Gemmatimonadota bacterium
TTCGGGCGCGTCTGGCTCTACCCGTGGTGCCACACGCGCGAGCCCGCTCCGCACCGCGCGGAGCATCTCGCCGCGACGACCGTCGCGCTCGCTGCGGCGAACCGGATCGCGGGGACGGAGGCGTATCGATCGTTGCCCGCCGCTGCGCTCGAGGCCCCCATGGGTGGCACCAGCGTTGACTTCGCGTACGGTGCATTGGGCTGCGTGCATTCGTATGTGGTGGAGCTGCCGCCTTCGCCGCCACGCGGCGGCTTGTTGCTCGCGACGATTCGCGGGCTCCTCACGGGCGATCCCAAGCGATGGTGGCGCGAGGCTATGAACCCACCTGCCACAATGGCGACCGCCGCGGGGAACGAGATGGCGGCGGCCCTGGAGGCGTTGGCGGAGCATGTGTTGGCCGGGCGTGGAGTGGCGTGACGCGACCTCTCGGCTGTCCACGCGTCGAGCGCATGGGGTGGCAACAGGCCATTAGGGTGCGGCTGGTCCGAACCATCGTGTGAGGGCGTCCAACAGGCCGGCGTCTGAGCCGTCACCGACCCACGCCGCGTAACCATCAGGACGCACGAGGACCGCTGCCGGCGGCTCGACACGACCGATGACGGGGAGTGCCCAGTCGCCATCGCATCGTGCATCGACCCGTTGCACGCGATTGGCCCACGCACCCAGCTCCACCGGCTGCGTGCGAGCGATGTTGAGCAGGAGGGGGCGCGCCTGGTGCAGCCACGCGTACAGGCGCGAAGGGCCGTCGCTCGTCTCGAGGTCGAGGTCGGGCATGCGCCGGCCGAGCAAGGGATGCCCGGGTCCGAAGTCATAGTGAAGGTCGAGCCCGGACATCATGCCGGCGATGTACCGGCGTGGTTCCTCCATGCGCAGCAGGTCCCCGATGATGTCACGGACCGCGAGGGTGCGCGCATCTTCACGATGGAGTGCGACCTGTGCCATGGTGACCTTGAGCACCCGGGCACCCACCGGGTGACGTTCCGCGTGGTAGGAGTCGAGCAACGCCGGTGGTGACCACTGCTTGATGACCTGCGCGAGTTTCCAGCCGAGGTTGACGGCATCCTGCACTCCCGTGCTCAACCCCAACCCCCCGATGGGCGAGTGGACATGTGCAGCGTCCCCGGCGAGCAACACGCGCCCTGCGCGATACGCGGACGCCTGACGAGACATGTCGGTGAAGCGCGAGATCCAGGTTGGGCTGTGGACGCCGAGGTCCGTGCCGCACGCGGCCACGAGCAGCCGCTTGAGGTCGTCCAGCGTCGGCTCGACATCGAGGTCCGCCGTCTCCTCCGTCACCATCACCCCGATCGGTCCCACGTCCTTGTACACGATGGCCCCGTCGACGAGTTCGTACTCGGAGCGGCCAAAGGCGTGGACGCCGCGCGATGTACGGTGGACGCCGTACGGTGGAAGCACGGTCATCTCCACCTCGGCGAGGATGTTGCTGGTCGTGGGATCCCAGCCGGGGAAGTCGATCCCGGCGAGCTTGCGGACGAGGCTGCGTCCGCCGTCGCACCCAACGAGGTATTGCGCGCGCAGCTGCTCCCCATTGGAGAGGATGACCGAAACGCCGTCGTCATCCTGCGCGAAGCCGGTGACCTCGCTGGCATACCGGATGGGAACGCGAAGCTCGGTCACCCACTCGGCGAGGAGTCGTTCGATGTGTTTCTGGCGCAGGGCGAGTCCGTAGTTGTGCCGCGTCGGGAAGTCGGAGATGTCGAGGCGGGTGACGGCGAACCCCGTCACCTGGGCCCGTTGCCCGGCGGCAAGAAAGCGATCGGCAATCCCCCGCTGGTCGAAGACCTCGATGGTTCGGGCGGTGATGCCGAGGGCGCGCGAGCCCGACAACTCCTGGTTGGGGCGTCGCTCGATGACCAACACATCGATCCTGGCAAGGGCGAGTTCTCCGGCGAGCATCAGCCCCGTGGGTCCACCACCCGCGATGACGACCGAATGACTGGTCATTGAAACTCCGGTGCGTTGAGGCGCGCAGTATGGCCCGGAGGGGCAGGCTTGCCGCAAGCCGCGGGTGCATTGCTATATATTCGTGGGGTCGATGGCGTCCTCGCGCGCCTCCCCGGCTTGCAGCGAAGTGTCTGCCGTGCAGGTTTGCCTCGGAACACCTGGCCAGGGAGACAGCGGTGAGCGCGGACGAGCTCGGGAAGGACGGAGAGCGGACGTACAGCGACGAGGAGTTCGCCCTCATCCTGCGGAAGGCAGCCGACCTCGCCGCAAGGAGCGAACACCCCGGGGTGCCAGGCACTGGCCTGACGCTCGCAGAGATGAAGGCGGCGGCGAGCCAATCCGGGTTTGACCCTGCCCTGGTGGAACGCGCGGCGCGACTGCTGAGCACGTCGCAGCCTTCCGTGATGGATCGCGTGTTGGGCGGTCCCCTCCGCTACGAGCACAAGGCGCACTTTGCGGCCGCGCTCGATGAAGCGGGTGCGGCGCAGCTGCTCTCCGCGGTGCGGATCAACGCGAGTGTGGCGGGCAGCACGGACAAGGGGCACTCCAGTGCGTTCGGCATGACCTGGCACGACGGCGGCGAGTACGAGGCCCTCGCGGTGACCGCGCAGCCCGTGCAGAAGGGCACACAGGTCAGCGTGTCCCTCGATCGTCGCGGCACCTTCATACCGATCGCATTGGCAGCCGCGGGTGGGGCCTTCATGTCGTTCCTCGGGGGCGGGACGCTGGCGCAAGCTGCGCCCGTGTTGGGTGTCGCCGTGATGGTCGCGGGCATTGGCGGGTCCTTCGCCCTCGCCCGTCGCTACTGGCGATCGTCCACCCAACGCGTGCGCGAACGCATCAGCCGCGTGATGGATGTGGTCGACCAGACCCTGGCGGCCGGGGAACGCACCCGGCCCGCCGGCGCCCTCCCGCCGTCCATACCGGGACCGGAACGCGCCGTGGCGGGCACGGCGGAGCGGGCCGACACCTAACGAGGCGGCCCCGGGCGGCGCGGGCCGGGCCCCGCGGAACGACACCTGTCGCCGGGGGCCCCGTCTCCTGACCCCTTGTCTTCCAAGAGGAGTGCGTCTTATCTTGGCTGCCAAGGGGAGAACCGGAGACGCCGCGATGCCTGCCGAGAACACGGATGTGGTGCACGGGACGCTGGACATGCTGATCCTCAAGTCCCTCAGCCTGGAACCGATGCATGCCTTTGGCATTGCCCGGCGCATCGAGCAGGTCTCGCGTGACGTGTTTCGCGTCAACCCGGGCTCGTTGCTCCTTGCGTTCCGCCGGCTCGAGGGCGAGGGCACCGTCACCAGCGAGTGGCGGGACACCGAAAGCAACCGGCGCGCGAAGTACTACCGCATCACCGCGAAGGGACGTCGACGCCTCGAATCCGAGCAACGCGACTGGGAGCGGCGCGTTGCGGCGATTGGCCGCCTCCTCGAAGCCTGAGGCGCGCCATGTTCGAGAGCCTCCGCCTTGGCCTGCGCCGCCTCCTGCGGCGCTCCGACTACGAGCGTGACCTGCAGGACGAAGTGCAGCTCTACGTGGAACTCGAGGCGCAACGCCTCGCGGAGGGAGGCACGCCGCACGATGACTCCCTGCGACTGGCGCGGGCACACATGGGAGGCGTCGAGCAGATGAAGGAAACCGCGCGCAGTGGTGGATGGGAGTTCTCCCTCGAGTCGGCATGGCGCGACCTGCGTTATGCGATGCGCTCACTTGGTCGCAGTCCCGCGTATGTCGCCGCCGCGCTGGGAACGCTCGCCATCGGCATCAGTGGCCCGACCACGGTGTTCGCGCTGCTGAGCGCTGTCCTCTTCCGGCCCCCCGTCGGTGTGCGTGCTCCCGAAGAGCTGGTCGCGATCTTCACCAGCGACTACTCGGGGCCGCCCTATGGCGGCTCGTC
>JAEUJK010000169.1 GCA_016794735.1 Gemmatimonadota bacterium
AACCTGGTGGCCCGCCTGTACGGCTTCTCGTTGTGGCGGCTCATTGTGTACATCAAGGACGAGATCCTCATCGTCCTCGGGACGTCGTCGAGCGAGGCGGTGTTGCCGCGCATGATCGACAAGATGGAGCGGTTCGGGTGCGCGCGACCGGTGGTGGGGCTGGTGATCCCGGCAGGCTACTCGTTCAACCTGGACGGCACCTCGATCTACCTGTCGATGGCCACGTTGTTCATCGCGCAGGCGTACGGCGTGGACCTCACCGTGGGGCAGCAGCTGTCGGTGCTTGGGGTGCTGATGATCACGTCGAAGGGCGCGGCCGGCGTGACCGGCTCGGGCTTCATCGTGCTGGCCTCCACCCTGGCGGCGCTCAGGGTGGTGCCCATGGAAGGGCTGGCCCTGCTGCTCGGCGTCGACCGCTTCATGAGCGAGGCGCGCGCCATCACCAACCTCATCGGGAATGCCGTGGCCACCGTGGTCGTGGCCAAGGGCGAGAAGGGATTCGACCCCGAGGCGCACGCGGCGGCGATTTCCGGAAAGGCCTAGGCGAGGGTTGACGGGGGCCCGGGCAGGGTACACCCTCAACCGGTCGCCTGCCCTCGGCACATGGCTATTCTCAGGAAGTTGCGCGGCATTGCCGGCATGGCGCTCGTCTGGAGCGCGGGGTTCGTTGCCTTCTGGCTGGTGCTTGGCACCATCATCCGCATCGTGGACCCGCCGAGCATCGACGCCGGGGAAGGACCGTTCGCCATGGCGCCCCTCTTTGCGCTGCTTGGTGGGATAGCCGGGACGGTCTTTGGCCTCACGGTCGCGTTTGGGGAGCGACGCCGCACGCTCGCGGACCTCAAGCTCTCCCGCATGGCCATCTGGGGCGCCATGGGCGGGGCCGCCATGCCGCTCCTCCTCGGCAAGCCCCTGGGGAACCTCGCCGTGTTTGCACCGCTCGGTGCCCTGCTCGCCACCGGGTCGCTGGCCCTGGCGCGCCGCGCCGCTCGTGCGGAGCTGCCGGTGAACGAACCCGATCCGCTGCTCCCGCGTTAGGCATCGGTTCGCCCGTCCGTGAAAGAGAAAGGGGGCGCCCATTTCGGGACGCCCCCTTCGACTTCCGGTTGGATGCGGTCTACGCGTTCCGGTTGATGCAGCCGGAGAAGGTCGGCGAGTTCCGCTCCTCGAACGGGATCACGAAGTTCAGGTCCGTGCCGTAGTTCCCCGTCAGCGGCTGCGCCTGCGTTCCCGTGGGGTACACCGACTCGGCCGGGCGCTGGTACTGGCGCACCAGACGACGGAGGTCGCCAAGCCGGTGGCCGGTGAGCCACATCCAGTAGGCCCGTTCGCGGAAGAGCATGTCGACGGCCGCTGCCTGGGTGGTCGGCGCCGTTCCCGTCATGGCACCGACCGTATACGACACCGCCGCGCCACCCGCCGGGTTCGGGACCGAACGCGATGCGGTACGCAAGGCGTTGAGCCCAGCGAACACGGCGTCGCGATCAGCCTGCGTCCCACCCTGGAGCCGCGCCTCGAGTTCGATGAGGCGTGCCTCGAGTCCGTCGGCGACGATGATCGACGTCGTCCGGCCGTACTTGCGCTGGTCCGGCAGGCGCGTGTGCAGCGAGTTGAAGCCGTTGCGCGTCGTCGCGGCCCACGGCATGCGCGGGTCGGTCGGCGTCTGCAGGAACGGCAAGCCGTTCGTGCCCTCGCGGTCGATCACCGTGTAGCGTGGCGCGGTCACGGACAGCGCGCCCCACACCTGGTTCTCCTGCCGTCCCGAGTTGGTCGAGTGGAAGGTGAGCCACTGGAAGGTCGTCGGCACCCCTTGCACCGCTGTGGCCGCCTGGGCGAACTGCCCCAGGTTCAGGAGGGCGCGTCCCCGGCCGATCTGGGCCGCGTAACGCACGAAGTTGCTGGTGTCGGCCTGCAGCAACGCCGTATCCAGGCTGGCCACGGCCATCTGGAGGACCTGCTGGGTGGTAAGCTGGGGCCCCGGGGCAAGGACGCCGTCGGTGTTCTTCGCAAAGCCCACCCCCGAGCAATACATCTCACCGAAGAAGATCTCGGTAAAGCCCTTGTACAGGAACACTTCGCCGACGTTGCGCTTGGGTTCCGGTGCCACGGCGCGGAGCACGCCTGCGGCCGTCTCGGCGCCGGACCGCGCCCGATGGAGCGCGCGGTAGGTGCCGAGCAAGGCCGGGTTGTTCTCGATCATCGTGCGCGAGGAGACGGACAGCCGGTCCTCGAAGGTGTCGGTGCTGCGGATCTCGTCGGCCATGTTGCCGGTGGAGACGATCACGCCATCGATCGACCCGGAGAAGGCCGCCTGGAAGTCGGAGAGGACGCCGTTGCGCAGCGCGTTGGCGCCAGCTGCCGTCTTGTAGTCCTCCACATTGAGGATGTCCGGATCGGTGACGTCGAGGATCTGGTCGGGGGTGCACCCCGCCGCCGCCACGCAGGCGACGGCGAGGGACACGGCCTTCCGGCGGAGGCTCGTCATGGCTGGGGAAGAAGTCATGGTCATGGTCGCCTCAGAAGGTGAGGGCGAAGCGGATGTTGAACGCGCGGAGCGGCGGCGTGGAGAAGAACTCCTCGTT
>JAEUJK010000241.1 GCA_016794735.1 Gemmatimonadota bacterium
CTCATTGTTGCGGAAGAAGTTGGGGCGCAGGCGGCGGATGAGGTCATAGGCGTTGCCGACGCCTGACTTGGCGGCGGTCGCCGCTTCCTCCTCCGAGATGATGTCGGGGTTCCGCGACGCGGGCGCCGCGCTGGCGGCAGCCGTCGTGGTGCTCGCCGACGCCGCGGTCGTCGTGCCCGTCGTCACGGTGGACGACTTCGATGCGCAGCCGGTGAGGACGGAGGCGAAGATGAGGACGAATGGGGCAGGGCGCATGAGGTCGTTAGGCTTGGGTCCGCCGGGGGGGGCGACCCCCTGAATTTCGCCCCCGGTGCGCCGGGGGCAAGCCCCTCGCGAGGGACAGTGGCAGGTCGCCATCTTGGGCCCCCATGAGCGACTACGACTTCGATGCCCGCTACGCCGAGGCCGAGTGGGCCTACGGCACCGAACCTAACGACTTCCTGCGTGCGTCGGCGGGGCAGATCCCCCGGGGCGGTCGCGTCCTGTGCCTGGCGGAGGGGCAGGGGCGGAACGCGGTGTTCCTGGCGGCGGCCGGGCACCCCGTGACCGCGGTCGACCGGTCGGCTCCTGGCCTGGCCCGTGCCCAGGCGCTCGCGGCTGAACGGAAGGTCTCCATCGAGACGCAACTCGTCGACCTCGCCGAGTTCGAGGTGGGGACGGCGCAGTGGGACGGCATCGTGGCGATCTTCGCCCACCTGCCGCCGCCACTGCGGCGCCGCGTGCACCAGGCGGTGGTGGCGGGGCTTCGCCCGGGTGGGGTCTTCATCCTCGAGGCCTATTCACCGGCGCAGCTGCAGCGGACGACGGGAGGCCCGCGCTCGCTCGACCTCCTCATGTCGATCGCGGTCCTGCGCGAGGAACTCGCCGGGCTCGACTTTCTGGTCGCACAGGAGATCGACCGCGAGGTGATCGAGGGGAAGTACCACACCGGGACAGCGTCGGTGGTGCAGGTCCTGGCGCTCAAGCCGGTGGGTTGACGAGGCTGGCCCCTGGGTGAACGATTGGGCGATGCGCGCCCTTCGCGTGGCTGGTGCCCTCGCCCTGTGCATCGGAGTGCCGCTGGCATCGGCACCCGCGCAGGTTCGCGTAAGCGGGATGGTCTTCGACTCGCTGTCGCGCACCGCGCTCGTCGGGGCCACGGTGCAGATGGTGGCGCGCACGGGGGCCCGCGGTGAAGCGCGCGCGGCGCGGACGGATTCGGTCGGCCAATGGGTGATCGATGCGGTGCCGCGCGGCGAATACCTCGTCGGCTTCCACCATCCCGCGCTCGATTCCCTCGGGCTCGACCTCGTGCCGCAGGTGGTACGCGTCGACGATCGGTTGGACGAACTGGTGCTGGCGAGTCCTGCCCCGCGCAGCATTTCGGCCCTGCTCTGCGGGGCATCACGTGGGGTGACCGACAGCAGCGGGATGCTCTTTGGCCACCTGCGCGATGCGCGCACGGGTGGTGCACTTTCGGGCGGGTCGATCACCATCGAGTGGACGGAGACCGTGATCGGTCGCGGCCCGGTCCAGGTGGTGGAACGGGCCGATACGGCCGTGACGCGTGGGAGCGGGTTGTTTGTCTTCTGCGACCTGCCGGGGAACCTG
>JAEUJK010000273.1 GCA_016794735.1 Gemmatimonadota bacterium
ATCGCGCTTGAGGTACTCGATCTTGTCGAGGTCCAGCGAGCCGCTGATGAGGCCCTGCAGCGGCGACGTCGACGTCCCGCGAATGAGCGCCATCACGCGTTCCGGCGCATCGGGGGCCACCTCGCGCAGGACCTCGGCCACCGATCCCTCGGTGACCAGCTGTCGCGCCACGTCCTCGTGGTGCGGGGCTCCGATCTCCTCGAGTGCGTGGGAGAACGGGTAGTGCCCGACGTCGTGCAGCAGCGCGGCCAGACGCGTGATCGTCCGCTCGGCCGGGTCGATCCCGCGCAGGTTGCCCTCCTCCTCGAGGCGCTGGAGGGCGAGGCCGGCGAGGTGATAGGCGCCTAACGCGTGTTCGAAGCGGGCGTGCGTCGCGCCGGGGTAGACGAGGTAGGCCCACCCGAGCTGTCGCACATGTCGCAGCCGCTGGAACGTCGGCGAGTCCACGAGCCGCAGCGCGCGGGCGTCAACGCGGATGTTGTTCCAGAGCGGGTCGCGGATGATTTCCACGGATGGCCGAGGCGCGGGGAAGCGGGGCGAACGGGTACAGCGTGGAATCCCGCCCGGAGGAAGTGGGAAGGGGGTGACAGGGCCGCAGCTCCGTCACCCCCCAGCCTGCATGTGACTGCGGTGGAGCGTACTACTTACCGCCCGGTCCCGCCGCAACAATTTTCGCGTCCACGTTCCCGAACTTCTCGAAGTTCTTGCG
Source organism: Gemmatimonadota bacterium (assembly GCA_016794735.1). GTDB lineage: Bacteria > Gemmatimonadota > Gemmatimonadetes > Gemmatimonadales > Gemmatimonadaceae > RBC101. Next base: position 710 of record JAEUJK010000273.1, read on the forward strand.
GAACATGTCGGCGAGCTTGTTGGCCTGCGCGTCGTAGGCTGCGCCATCGCTCCAGGTGGAACGCGGGTTCAGCACGCCGGCCGGCACGTCCGGGACTTCGCTCGGGATGTTGAGGCCGAAGATCGGGTCGGTGAAGGTGCGCACCGTGTCCAGCGCGCCGGAGAGCGCCGCCCGCACCATGGCGCGGGTGTACGCGATCTTCATGCGCTTGCCAGTGCCGTAGGCCCCGCCGCTCCACCCGGTGTTCACGAGCCACACGCGCGAGCCGTGCTGGTCGATCAGGCGGCCCAGCATCTCGGCGTACTTGGTGGGGTGCCACACAAGGAACACCGCCCCAAAACACGAAGAGAAGGTAGCCTGCGGTTCGGTGACGCCGCGTTCCGTGCCCGCCACCTTGGCGGTGTACCCGGACATGAAGTAGTACATGGCCTGGTCACGCGTGAGACGCGAGATCGGGGGCAACACGCCGAACGCATCCGCCGTGAGGAAGATGATGTTCTGCGGATGCCCGGCGCGGCCGCTCGGGACGTGGTTGCGGATGTAGTGCAGTGGGTACGACGCGCGGGTGTTCTCGGTGATCGACTGGTCCTCGAACTTCACGCGGCGCTTCTCATCGAGCACCACGTTCTCGAGCACCGTGCCGAACATCTGCGTCGTGGCAAAGATATCGGGCTCGGCCTCGGGCGAGAGGTTGATCACCTTCGCGTAGCAGCCGCCTTCGTAGTTGAAGACGCCGGCATCGGACCAGCCGTGTTCGTCGTCGCCGATGAGGCCACGCTCGGGGTCCGCGGACAGGGTGGTCTTGCCGGTGCCCGAGAGGCCGAAGAAGAGCGCCACGTCGCCACCGGAGCCCACGTTCGCCGAGCAGTGCATCGACAGCACGCCCGCCTTGGGCATCAGGTAGTTCATGACGGTGAACATCGACTTCTTGAGTTCACCCGCGTAGCGCGTGCCGCCGATGAGGATCGTGCGACGCGCGAGGTGCAGCACGATGAAGGTGCCGGTGCGCGTCCCGTGGCGGGCGGGGTCGGCCTGGAACTCCGGTGCGTGCAGCACCGTGAAGTTCGGGTTGAACGCCGCGAGTTCCCCCGTCTCGGGGCGGATGAACATGTTACGCACGAACGAGGCGTGCCACGCGTTAGGCGTCACGTACCGCACGCTCAGGCGGTGCGAGGCGTCGGCGCCGCAGTACAGATCCTGGACGAAGAGGTCGCCCAGCCCGTTGAGGTACGCCTTCACGTCGGCCAGCAGGAGGTCGAACTTCTCCTCGGCGAACGGCTGGTTGACCTTCCCCCAGTCGACGTCGGCCTCGGTCGACGCCTCCTTCACGACGAACTTGTCGTTGGGGGAGCGCCCCGTGTGCGGAGCCGTCACGGCCACGAAGGGGCCCATGTCGGCCAGGGTGCCCTCGCCGCGTGCAATCGCCGCCTGGAAGAGCTCGGGTGCCACAAGGTTGAAGTGCACCGTGCCGGAGGGGTTCAGGCCCTGGCCGGCCAGGTTCGATGAAGACATGGAGAAAAGGGTAAAGTCTGGGGTCGAAAACGCAGGTCCTTCGTCCCTTCAGGACGACCGGGCCATGCTCAGAGAAAAGAAAACGCCCGGGCGGTGCTGGGGCGACCCGGACGCCGGGCCGACGAGGCCTTGTTGCGCTCCTGGGCGTCCATCACCGCCACGGCGGCCATGTTGACGATCTCCTGGACTTCGGCGCCCTGCTCCAGGATGTGGACCGGCTGGGCCATCCCCACCAGGATCGGTCCGATGGCCGTCGCCCCGCCCAGGTGGTGCAACAACTTGTAGGCGATGTTCCCCGCGCTCAAGTTGGGGAAAATCAGGACGTTGGCCGCTTCCTTGAGCGCCGAGAACGGGAACGCCTCGGACAACATGGCCCCATCCACGGCCGTGTCGGCTTGCATCTCGCCGTCCACCATCAGGGTGGGGTCGGCGGACCGGATCAGCCCCACCGCCTTGGCCACCCGCTCGGCCTCCGGCTGCCGGACCGACCCGAAGTTGGAGTACGAGAGCATCGCCACCTTCGGGTCCTGACCGAAGAGCCGGACGATCCGGCTGGCCGCCAGGGCGATCTGGGCCAGCTGCTCCGAGGTCGGCTCGACGTTGACGGTCGTGTCCCCGCAGAAGATCACCTGCTTGTCGAAGACCAGCATGTACATGCCGGCCACGACCCCGGTCCGCGGGTTGGCCCCGATGACCTGCAGGGC
>JAEUJK010000279.1 GCA_016794735.1 Gemmatimonadota bacterium
CGTCCATACGAGGCCTGCGAGACCGGGTTGTACTCCACCGGGAAACGATAGGCGGCGAGCCGCGACAGCCCCGCGGACAAGGCGTAGATGGCGTTGTCGGGTCGAGGCAGCGAGGAATGCCCGCCTTCGTTGGTCGCCGTCGCTTCGAACGAGATGTAGGTCTTCTCCGCGGCCTGCAGGTCGAAGACGTGGCGCCCGGTCTCGGCCTGGTAGACCCCGCCCGCGTCGGTGTTGAGTGCGTACGCCGCTTCCTTCAACCGCGGCTCGTTCTTCAGCAGCCAGACGATGCCCGACTCGGCCGTCGTTTCCTCGTCGCAGGTGAGCACGAGGATCACGTCACGCACGGGGATGAACCGCTCGCGCTTCATCGTCACCATGTTCGCGATGATCACGCTGGCCCCGGCCTTGTTGTCCAGCACGCCGCGGCCGAGGAAGTAGCCGTTTTCCTCCCGCAGCACGAACGGATCGTACTTCCAGTCCTTGCGCTCGGCGTTCACGACGTCGAGGTGCGCCATGAGCAGGATCGGCTTGGCCGTGCGATCCCGGCCGCGCAGCGTCGCGACCACGTTGAGGCACGAGGGCGAGGGCCCGATGACCTTGACGTCCGCGGCCGGGTATCCGGCGGCGAGCAGTCGGCGCGCCGCGGCGCGTGACGCCTGCGAAACCCGGCCCCCAACGGGGGAGGAGTTGATCTCGAGCAGCTCCTTGAGGATGGCCCGCTGGGCGCTGTCCGGATGAGGACGGGCGGGCTGGGCGGCGACCGGAGCGGTCAGGACGACTGAGAGGAGGAGCGCGCGTTTCCAGTGGGCGGTGATCATGCCGCAAGATGCCCGTCCCCGGCCGGGTCACGCGAGGGGGATGCGGCCTCGGGTGCTTCGCGGGTTCGGGCTCGGGGGCTAGCTTTCCCTCCTCCCGCACGGCCCCCCACAGGAGCACCTCGTGACACCTTCCGCCGACGCGACCACCGGGTCGCTCGACGCGTTGTGCATCAATACGGTACGAACCCTCGCCATCGACGCCGTGCAGGCGGCCGAGAGCGGACATCCGGGGGCCCCGATGGCACTGGCCCCCCTCGCGTACCGGCTCTACACCCGACACCTCAAGCACAACCCGGCTGATCCGCACTGGCCGGACCGTGATCGTTTCGTGTTGTCGAACGGGCACGCGTCGATGTTGCTGTACGCGACGCTGCACATGAGCGGCTACGCGTTGTCGCTCGACGAGATCAAGCGCTTCCGGCAGTGGGGGAGTGCAACGCCGGGTCACCCCGAAGTGGGCCACACCGCGGGGGTCGAGACCACGACCGGTCCGCTCGGCCAGGGGTTCGCGAACGCCGTCGGCATGGCCGCGGCCGAGGCGCACCTGGCCGCGACGTTCAATCGTGACGGGCACACGATCGTCGACCACCACACCTTCGTGGTTGTGGGCGACGGTTGCCTCATGGAAGGGATCTCGCACGAGGCCGCCTCGTTTGCCGGGCACTTCAAGCTGGGCAAGCTGATCGCGTTCTTCGATGACAATCGCATCTCGATCGACGGCGGCACCGACCTCACCTGCAGCGACGATGTAGCCCGCCGCTTTGAGGGCTACGGCTGGCAGGTGCTGCACATCGCCGACGTCAACGACCTCGATGCGATCGATGCCGCCGTGGCCGCGGCCCGCGCCGACACCAC
>JAEUJK010000349.1 GCA_016794735.1 Gemmatimonadota bacterium
CACTTGGACTGCTGCACCATCATGCGGAGCAGGTCCGTCGGTGACCCCAGCGAGTAACGAGTGAAGTAGGCCATGTACTCCGGCCGAGGATCGGCGACGGCCATCGTCCCAAATGGGCGTTCGCATTTCTCGAGCTGGTCCTTGTCCTGGGCGGCGGCGCGGGCCGGGAGCAGGGCAGCAACTGCCAGCATGCCGGCGGCGAGGTGTTGGGCACGCATCTGGGGGGTCTCCTGGGTAGGTGAGGCGGCAACGCTCAGGGGAAGCGTAGCCTCTGTCCATTGCGAAAAGGAAGGCCAGCAACTGTCACGCCACGGGTCGCCCCGGCGCGGCCCCCGGGGTACGTTACGCGCGGCCCCAGCTCTGGAGCGTACATGACGACCCGCCGCGACTTCCTCGTCTCATCTGCCGCCGTGGGCGGCGCCCTCGCGCTCGGGGCGCGGGGGGCCGCACACGCCCAGCCCGGGCCTGTCGCGACCTTTCCGACCACCGCGCAACAGCAGCGCCGCAAGATCAAGCTCCTCATCCTCGGCGGCACGGGGTTCATCGGCCCGCACATGGTGCGCTACGCCGTGGAGCGCGGGCACGAGGTCACGATCTTCAACCGCGGCCGCAGCGCCCCGGGGATGTTCAAGGGCGTCGAGGAACTCACCGGCGATCGGGCGGCCAACCAGATCGATTCCCTCAAGGGACGCCGCTGGGATGCCGTCATCGACAACTCGGCGTCGCGGGCCGACGCGCCGGACTGGGTGCGCAACTCGGCGGGGCTGCTCAAGGATGCCTCGGACCAGTACCTGTTCATCTCGACGCGGTCCGTCTTCTCCGACCTGAGCATGGTGCCGGCGTCGGTGAACGCGCCGCTGCTCAACAAGCAGAATACGCCCAACTGGAAGGAAGGGCAGCCGTATCCGTACGGGTTGGCCAAGGCGCTCGCCGAGGCCGAGGCGAAGGCAGCGTTCGGGAACCGCACCACAATCGTTCGACCCGGGCTGATCGTTGGCCCTGGTGACGACACCGATCGGTTCACCTATTGGCCGGTGCGGATCGAGCGGGGCGGGGAGATCCTGGCCCCGGGTGACCCGAACAACGATCGCGTGCAGGTGATCGACGTGCGGGACCTGTGCGAGTGGTCCGTGCGGCTCTGCGAGGCGAAGACCTACGGGACCTTCATGGGGGTCGGCCCGCTCAACGGCCGCTCGATGGCCGAGTTCCTGTACGGGATCGCCGCGGTGACCTCGGCGCCCCTTTCGTGGACCTGGGTGCCGCGCGAATTCCTGGCGCAGCACAACATGCGGCCGTACCAGGAAATGCCGGTGTGGCGGCCGCCGACCCCCGGCTTCGAGGGCTTTGCGCGCTTCGACCTGTCTCGCGAGGTGGCGGCAGGGCTCACGTTCCGCACCCTCGCCGACACCGCGTCGGCGACGCTGGCGTTCCACCATGCGCGTCCCGCCGCGCAGCAGGTGCTCAAGGCTGGGGCCAAGGCGGAGCAGGAAGCGGCCGTGCTCAAGGCGTGGAAGGAACGCGCGCGCGGCTGATCGCGCGGGTTGATCCTCCCGATGTGACACGGGCCGTCCGGCAACTGCCGAACGGCCCGTGCTGTGTCGTGGAGCTGGTGGTCGCGACTACGGCGTGATCTTCGGCTTGGGCTCGAGCTTGGCGGCCCACAATCCGGAGTTGAAGTCCGTGAAGAGGACCTTCCCCTTCCACGGCATCGCGTTCATCACGAACGACGCATTCGGCGTGTAGCCCTTCGGGTCGAACGGCTTGAAGACCGCGATTTCACGGCGCTGCTCGGCGAGGTTGCCGAGGAGTTCGCCCGAGACGTCCACGATGCGCACGCCGCCGTCGTAGTACGCCTGGTAGAGGATGTCGTTCTCGACGATGATGTCGTGCGAGCCGTAGTCCTCGAGGTGGTAGCGCCCGACCTTCTGCATGTTCATCGGGTCCGTGGCGTCGACGATGTGGACGTAGCCGCCGGACGTCTGCGCGACGCCGCCCTTCTCCGTCATGTTGTTCATGTAGTTGGTGCCCTCCCACACCCGGCCCTGGCGGCTCATCTCCTCGTCGCCGAGGAAGAGGTAGGTCTTCCCCGTGCTCTTCTGGAAGTACGGGAAGATCTCGTGGCCCGAGTTGATCGGGAACACGTTGATCAGCTTGGGCTTCTCCGGCGTGCCGCCCCACTTGCCGTTGCCCACGTCGACGATCACCGCGCCCGCGCCACCCTGTGCGGAGTAGGCGATGCCGTCGTTCACCCAGAGGTCGTGGATGTAGGCGCCGGGATGCTGGTACTCACCGACATAGCGCGGCTTCGTGATGTCCTTCACGTCGATGATCAGGTACTTCTGGCCGCCGGAGATCGCGTAGAGGTAGTCGTTGGTGGCGAAGGCATTGTGCACGCCGCCGGTCAGCCCCTGGTCGAACGTCGAGGCCACCTTGGGATG
>JAEUJK010000353.1 GCA_016794735.1 Gemmatimonadota bacterium
TGGTAGAGCGTGTCGCCCTCGGCCTTCGCCTTCATCTTGAGCTCGAGGTAGCGATCCTCGTCCAGGAGTTCGTTGGTGCGCACCTCCTGGTTGCCCGGCTCGATGACGACGTAGTTCGAGTAATAGATCACCTTCTCGAGGTCACGGAGCGTGAGGTCGAGAAGGTTCCCCATCGGGGACGGCAGCGTCTTGAAGAACCAGATGTGGGCGACGGGCACGGAGAGCTCGATGTGCCCCATGCGCTCGCGCCGCACCTTGGACAGCGTCACCTCGACGCCGCACCGGTCGCAGATCACGCCGCGATAGCGGATGCGCTTGTACTTGCCGCAATGGCACTCCCAGTCCTTGACGGGACCGAAGATGCGCTCGCAGAAGAGGCCATCCTTCTCCGGCTTGAACGAGCGGTAGTTGATGGTCTCGGGCTTGGTGACCTCGCCCCAGGACCACCACGTGCGCTGGCCCTGCATCTCCTGCCGCTCGCGCTCCTTGGGATCCTTCGGTCCCCGGATCTCCTCGGGCGACGCGATGCGGACCTGGATGAAGTCGAACGCTGAGGCGCGCGTCTCGCGCGCGCTACGGAAATCGATCATGGGTTACTCCTCCCCGGTGGCGCCGGGCAGCGCGCCGTTTGCGGTCCCTTCGTGCTTGGACCCCATCTTCACGTAGATGCCGAGCGCCTGCAGTTCCTTCACGAGCACGTTGAACGATTCCGGCGTACCAGGCTCGGGCAGGTTCTGGCCCTTCACGATCGCCTCGTACACGCGGCTGCGTCCGTTCACGTCGTCGGACTTGACCGTCAGGATCTCCTGGAGCGTGTGCGCCGCGCCGTACGCCTCCAGCGCCCACACCTCCATTTCCCCGAAGCGCTGGCCACCAAACTGCGCCTTGCCTGCCAGCGGCTGCTGGGTGACGAGCGAGTACGGCCCGATGGACCGCGCGTGGATCTTGTCGTCGACCAGGTGCGAGAGCTTGAGCATGTAGATCTCACCCACGGTCACCGGGAAGGCGAACTTCTCGCCCGACCGGCCGTCGCGGATGCGCATCTTGCCGGCTGGCGTGATGCCCGCGAGGTGCATCAACTCACCGGCCGCCCGATCGACGTCGGCTTCCGACTTCTTGCCGAGCATCATGGCGAGCGCCGGCAACTCGAGGTCGTTCAGCACGTCGGCCGGGTCGCGGCCCACGCGCTTCTCGATCGCCTTGAGCGCCGCCTTGGCGTCGGCACGCTCCGTGGCGCTGCGCGACTCGTCGTCGGCGATCGCCACGTGCAGCGCCTTCTGGTTGGCCAGCTCGGCCTCCTCGCGTTCCACGAGCTCGCGCGCCGCCTGCGTGAGGCACTCGCGCACGCGCCCGAACACTTCCTTCGTCTCGGCCGACATGTTGCGGCCGTGCAGGTCGTTCAGCGACGCGTCGGCCAGGAGGGCGACGTGTTCCGCCGCCTCGCCGCGCGGGCGGAGGTCCGCCACGATCGACTTGATGTCCGCGTCCGACACGTTGAGCGGCGCGCTGTGCAACGCCAGCGTCGCGCGCGCCCACGTGAGCCCGGCGAGCTTGAGCAGCAGGCCGATCTCGCGTTCGTTCGCCCCCTGGAACACCGGGGTCTTCGCATAGAAGCCCAGGATCCGCGCGGCCCATCCGAGGTGGGTCTCGAGGATCTGCCCCACGTTCATGCGCGACGGCACGCCGAGCGGGTTGAGGACGATGTCGACCGGCCGGCCATCGGGCAGGAACGGCATGTCTTCCTCGGGCACCACGCGGGCCACGATACCCTTGTTGCCGTGGCGGCCGGCCATCTTGTCACCGACCGAGACCTTGCGCTTCTCGGCCAGGTAGACCTTCACCAGCTGGATGACGCCCGGGGGCAATTCATCCGGCTGCAGGATGCGGTCGATGCGCTCCTCGGCGCGCTCCTCGATGCGGGCCTTCTCCTCGTTGGCCGCGTCGATGATCTCGCGCACGCGATCGTTGACCTTCTTGCTCTCGACCCGGAAGGTCTTGAGGTCCAACTGGGCAAAGCGCAGGTCGCGCAACACGTCGCGCGTGAGCACGGTGCCGGTGAGGATCCCTTCCTCGACCGTCCCGGCCTTGAGCGCCAGCGCCACCGTCTCGCCCTCGAGCAGGTCGCGCAACTCGTCGTCGCGCACGTCGTTGACGCGCACCTTGTCCTCACCCTCGAGGCGGCGCACCTCACCGATCCGCTCGCCGCGGTCCTTCTCGACCACCTGGTCCTCGACGCGCGAGAAGATCTTCACGTCGATGACCACGCCTTCCATGCCCGGCGGGACCTTGAGCGACGAGTCCTTCACGTCCTTCGCCTTCTCGCCGAAGATCGCCGTCAGCAGCTTCTCTTCCGGCGAGAGCTCGGTCTCACCCTTCGGCGTGATCTTGCCGACGAGGATGTCGCCCGGCTTCACGTGGGCCCCGATGCGCACGATGCCGCGCTCGTCGAGGTCGATGAGCGACTCCTCGGCGACGTTCGGGATTTCGCGCGTGATCTCCTCCTGGCCACGCTTGGTGTCGCGGACGTGGAGTTCCAGCTCCTGGATGTGGATCGACGAGTAGACGTCGTCCTTCACCAGGCGCTCGGAGAGGACGATGGCGTCCTCGAAGTTGTGCCCGTACCACGGCATGAACGCGACGAGCACGTTCGACCCGAGGGCGAGTTGCCCCTTCTCGGTCGCCGCGCCGTCGGCGAGCACGTCACCCTTCTTGACCTTCTGGCCGAGCCGGACGATCGGGCGCTGGTTGATCGCCGTGTCCTGGTTGGTGCGCCAGTACTTCTTGATGCGATAGCGATCCTGCTGCGTGAGGCGCGCGAGCGGGGTGTCGTCGTCCTTCTTGCTGCGATCGACAAGCCCGGCGTCGACGATGATCTCATCGGCGGTGACACGCGTGATGACGCCGCCACGACGGGCAATCACGACCGCGCCCGAGTCCTCGGCGACCTTGGCCTCGAGGCCGGTGCCGACGAGCGGGGTCTGCGGGTTGAGGAGCGGGACGGCCTGCCGCTGCATGTTCGAGCCCATCAGCGCGCGGTTGGCGTCGTCGTGCTCGAGGAACGGGATCAGCGCGGCCGCGATCGACACGAGCTGTTCCGGGGCCACATCCATGAAGTCGATGCGGTCCGGCGGGGTGAGCGGCACGTCGCCGCGCTGGCGGCAGAGCACCAGCTCGTCCGCGAACGAGCCGTCCTCGTTGAGCTTGGCGTTGGCCTGCGCGGTGATCGTCTCCTCTTCGCGGTTGGCGTCGAGCCAGGCGATCTCGCCGGTGACCTTCCCGTTCTTGACCACGCGATACGGCGTCTCGACGAAGCCGAGGTCGTTCACGCGGGCGAAGCAGGCGAGCGACGTGATGAGGCCGATGTTCGGGCCTTCCGGCGTCTCGATGGGGCACATGCGCCCGTACTGCGAGTAGTGCACGTCGCGGACCTCGAAGCCCGCGCGCTCGCGCGTGAGGCCGCCCGGCCCAAGCGCCGAAAGCCGGCGCTTGTGCGTGAGTTCGGCCAGCGGGTTGGTCTGGTCCATGAACTGCGACAACTGCGACGAACCGAAGAACGCCTGGATCACCGCGGAGACCGTGCGCGCGTTGACGAGGTCGTCGAGCGAGATCTTCTCCGGGTCGGTGTTGATCGACATGCGCTCCTTGACCAGGCGCGCCATGCGCGAGAGGCCGACGGAGAACTGGTTGGCGATCAGCTCACCGACCGAGCGGATGCGGCGGTTGCCGAGGTGGTCGATGTCATCGACGTGCCCGCGACCCTCGTGCAGTTCCACGAGGTAGCGCAGGATGGCGACGAAGTCCTCCTTGGTGAGGACGGTCGTGCCGGCGTCGGTGTTGAGGTTGAGGCGCTGGTTGATCTTGTAGCGTCCCACGCGGCCGAGGTCGTAGCGCTTGGGCGAGAAGAAGAGGCGATCGAGCGCCTGCTTCGCCGTCTCGTCGTTCGGCGCGTCTCCCGGGCGGAGGAGCATGTAGATGGAGCGCAGGGCCTTGCCGGCGCCGGAGTCGGCGTCGGTCTCCCACTTGTTCTTGTCGCGCTCCTTCTGGTCGATGTGCTTGGGATCGGTGGGATCCTTGGTGATGGTGTTGCGGATCAGCGCCGACTCGGCGCGACCCGACGGGACGAACACCTGGACCTTGAGGATCTCGGCCTTCCGGAGGCGCTTGATGAGCGTCTCCTTGAGCGGCTGGCCGGCATCGGCGAGGACCTCGCCGGTGTCGGGGTCGACGACGTCGTGCGAGAGCTGGCGCGGGACCTCGCGCTCGCCGCGTTCGTGCGCGTCGAGTTCGTCGCGGAGGTCGACGGTCATGTAGGAGCAGAAGACCTTGACCGACTTGACGCCCTGGCGGGCGAGGCGGTTGATGACTTCCTCGGTGATCTCGTCGCCCTCGCGGACGAGGAGGTCGGCGGCGGCGCGTTCGGCGGCGGCGCGGGCCTTCTTGGTCTTGAGCTTCGGGGCGTCGGGCGCGGCTTCCTCACCGACGAGGGTGATGTCCTGCGCAATGATGGCCCCGAGGACCTCACGCGTCTCGGCGCGGCCTTCGCGCTTGCGGGTGAGGTCGAGGTCCTTGACGGCGAAGAAGAGGCGGAGGATGTCCGAGTTGGCCCCATAGCCAAAGGCGCGCAGCAGCGCGGTGGCCGGGAACTTCTTCTTCTTGTCGATGTGGACGTAGATGACGTCGTGGATGTCGACGGTGAACTCGACCCACGAGCCGCGGAACGGGATGATGCGCGAGGAGATCAGGCGCTGCCCGTTGGGGTGGGTGGATTCCTCGAAGACGACACCGGGGGAGCGGTGCAGCTGGCTCACGATGACGCGTTCGGCGCCGTTGATGACGAACGTGCCGAGGTCGGTGAGGAGGGGCAACTCACCGAGGTAGACTTCCTTCTCGATGATGTTGCGGGGCCGCTTCACGCCATTGACGTCCTCATTGATGATGAGGCGCAGGGTGGCCTTGAGCGGCGCAGAGTACGTCATGTCGCGCTCGATGCACTCCTCGACGGAGTACTTCGGCTCGCCGAGGGCGTAGCGCACGAACTCCAGCGAGAAGTTCTCGTGGACGTCGGCGATGGGGAACAGGTCCTTGAAGACGCGTTCGAGACCGATGTCTTCGCGATTGTGCGTCGCGGCATCGAGCTGGAGGAGCGACTCGAAGGCGCGGGTCTGGATGTCGAGGAGATGAGGCATTTCCATCCCCTCGTCGTGCGGACCGAAGACGATCTGCTTCAGGAGTTCAGGCATGACGCACCCGTGGCAAGGGCGAAAACCCGCTCGTCCCCGCGGCGTCGGGCCGCGGAGACGGGTGGGCGGTGTGAACTGCGGGAGTATTGCGTGTGGTTCGATTCACTAGCGTCGCGTGGAGGAAGTCAACCGCGGGACCGGTGGCGGAGCCGGCAGTCGGGGCCCGGAGGACCGCCAACTGCCGTCTACCGTCTGCCGTCTCGGGCTTACTTGACCTCGACGACGGCGCCTTCGGCTTCGAGCTTGGCCTTGACCTGCGCGGCCTCGTCCTTCGAGACGCCGGCCTTCACTTCCTTCGGGGCGCCATCGACCATGTCCTTGGCTTCCTTGAGGCCCAGGCCGGTGAGCTCGCGCACCACCTTGATGACCTGGATCTTCTTGGCCCCCGCCTCCTTGAGGATGACGGTGAACTCGGTCTGCTCCTCCACGGCGGCCGCCGGGGCGGCGCCGCCGCCACCACCACCGCCCACTGCGACGGCGATCGTGACGTTGAACTTCGACTTGAAGGCGTCGTTTAACTCCACGAGTTCCATGACGGACATGTTGCCGATGGCCTCGAGGATATCGTCCTTGCTGATCGTGGTGTTTGCCATTTTGGTAAGGTCTCCGTGTCGAACCCAGGCGGGCCTGGGATTGTTGTGATCACAATTCCATGGGGCGGGCCGGCGCGTCGCCGGCGTCGCCTGGGTCTAGCCGTTCTCCAACTGCGCCTTGCGAGCGTCGAGCGCCAACGAGAACATCATCAGCACGCTGTTGAGGCTTCCGGCGAAGAGACTCAAGGCCTCGTCGCGAGTCGGGAGCATGGCGATGCGCTTGACGGCCGCTTCGTCCACCTGCTTCCCTTCCCAGATACCGCCCTTCGTGGCCGGCTTCTGGTCGTTCTCCTTCGCGAAATCGACCAGCACCTTCGCCGCGGCGATGGGATCCTTCGCCACCACCACGCCGGTCGGTCCCTTGAGGCGCGAGCCGGTGAGGCCGCTCTCGTTGACCGCCCGGAGGGCAAGGGTGTTCTTGATCACGACATACTCGACCCCGGCGCGGCGGAAGCGGCGGCGGAGTTCGGTCATGCGCTTGACGTTGAGCCCGGTGAAGTCCGTGAAGTAGAGCGCTTGCGCGCCGCTGATCTTCTCCCGGAGTTCCGAA
>JAEUJK010000376.1 GCA_016794735.1 Gemmatimonadota bacterium
GCATCCCAATGGTCGCGAATCGTCCGGATGACATCCCCCTCCATGATCTGCATGTGGTAGATGTCGTACAGCAGCTTGAACCGCGGGCTCCCCACACGCCGCACGAGTTCCGCTCCCCACGGCGTCCGGTCGCACATGTAGTCCTTGTGGTCGACCTTGGAGTTGAGGAGCTCCATGATCACCGTCACGCCGTGGCGTTCGGCGATGGGGGTGATCCGTTGCAGCCCCTTCACGCAGTTCTCGAGTCCCTCGCCGTCTGCCATTCCTGCCCGGTTCCCGGAGAACACGATCATGTTGGGAAGCCCGGCCGCAGCAACGAGCGGGAGCAGGCGCTCGGATTCGGCCACTAATCGGTCGTGCTGGTCGGGGCGGTTGAATCCCACCGGGATGGTCGATGGCCCGTTGGCCACCGCGCAGGTGAGTCCATACTGCTTCGGGACGTTCCACTCCTTCTCGTCCAGCAGCTCGATGGACTGCAGCCCGATCTCCTTCGCTGCCTTGCACAGGTCGTCGAGGGGAATGCGACTGTAACACCACCGGCAGGCGCTCTGCTTGAGGCGTCCGGCTCCGCGCACGGCTTCGCGCATCGCCTCCACGTCGATCCCGGCCGCACCGAGGGCCATCGCTCCTCCCAGTCGGGTGATAACGTCACGTCGTTTCATGCAGAGAGCCGCCTCAACGCGGCAATGCTCGTGGTGATCGAGTCGAACGGCGAGGCCGGGTTGTCGTGTTCCACGAAGAAGTGCCGGATCCCGCCCCGTGCGGCGTCAAAGATACGCTGGAAGGGCAGCTCCCCCTTCCCCACCTCGGCCATCGCGCCATCGGTCGCCATGTCCTTCACGTGGACGAGGGCGAACCTCCCCGGGTGCTGCGTCACGAACCGCACGGCATCGCGCCCGCCTTTCGTGAGCCAATAGAGGTCCAGCTCGAACGAGACGAGCGCCGGATCGCACTCCTGCAGGAGGACGTCGAGCCCGAACGTCCCACCCACGGGCTTCAACTCGAAGTCGTGGTTGTGGTACGCAAACGACAAGCCGCGGGCCTTCGCCTTCGCCGCCGCCACATTGAACTCGGCGGCAACACGCTTGTAGTCATCCACGCTCCCCCGCTCGGCCGCCCGGATGGACGGCACCACCACCCAGCGATGCCCGATCGTCGCGCTCTCGTCGAGGGCGGCGTCCCAGCGTTGGCGCATGATGTCCTGCGACAGGTGCGTCGCGGGAGCGGTCAAGCCGTTGGCCGTGAGCAGTGACGCCACCTGCCGCGGCGACCGGCCGAAGTAGCCTGCAAACTCCACCTCGCGATAGCCGATCGCCGCCACGCGCGCGAGGGTGGCCTCGACATCCTTCTGCATCTCCGACCGCACGGTGTACAGTTGCACGCCAGGGGTGATGGGGGCCGGCGCGACGTGTCGCACGGGCCGGTACGCGCCGAGTGATGCGGCGGTACCAGCCATCGCCTTGAGTGCGGTTCTCCGGTCCATGGGCCTCCAGGGTACCTCGATGTCGCCGACCCCCTGCAACGCACCAACGACTACTGCACCACCTTGCCGGTGGAGTCTCCCAGGATCAGGAAACGATGCGCCCACCACGGCGCGATGCCATTGCGCATGACGCGCTCGTGGAACTGCCGCAGCGAAAAGCGGTCACCTTCCTTCACCTGCACGTCGTCGCGCAGCTTGAACATGGCGTGTTTCCCGAGGAAATAGCCACCGTTCGTGGGATCGTACACCACGCGCACAGCCTCCTGTCGCGCGGCCTGCGGCGGCACGAACGCCTGGTCCTCGAAGAACTTCGCGGCGTCATCCACGCTCCACACGCCGAGATGTGTGTAGACCCCCGCGATCAACCGACAGATGCGCGTCATGCTCTCCGCCAGCTGCGCCATCGCGTACCGCGGGTCCTCGGCGTGATACCCCTGCTCCACGACGAGGTGCTCGGCGTAGTGCGCCCAACCGTCCTGTCCGGATGATGGTTGCGGGAACGGATTGAGCCCGATCCAGATGCGCCGGATCTTCCCCGGCGTGTCGCGCATGTACAGCGAATGCACCCAGTGCCCGGGCATTGCCTCGTGTGCGCTCGTGATCGCGAGCGAGGCGGTGTTGAATCGCTCGAGCCAGGCATCTTGTCGTTCCCGGGGCCAGGTCGGGTTCGCATCGGTCACGTAGTAGATCGACTTCACCGGGACCGGCTCGAGTGGCGGCGATGCGTGCATCGAGGCCAACCCGAGGTCAAACGGGCGTGACGCTTCGACGGTCACCCGCTCGCCCGCCGGGATGCTGGCCAGCCCCTTCGCCTCAACGAAGCGCTGCAAGTCGTCCACCGTACGCCGCGTGGCATCGACGAGCCCGCCAGGCGCCGGGTGATCGGTGCGGATGCGTCGCCACACCGTGAGGAAGTCGGTGGTCGGGTCGACATCCTTCGCCTTGGACTGGAACATCGCCTGCTCGCGCGACAGTTCACGGACCCCGATGGCCAGGAGTTCCTGCGTCGTGACGTCGAGCAACTCCTCGGCGCGATAACGGGCCTCGACGTACTCACCACCCAGCGCGTTCTTGCCCGTGGCGCGGGGGAGCAGGTCGGTGCGCATCCAGCCCGTGAACTCGTCGATCGCGGTGCGGGCCGCGCGTGCTTCCACGAGCATCGCGTTGCGCGCCTCGCCGTCCGGTGCCGGGAACGCCTGCTCGAGGTCGCCACCGAGCATGACGCTCGCGCCCTCGAACATGGTGATCCCACGCTCGACGAGGACGCGGGGCGGGTTCGCAAGGTTGGTGCGCCCCGCCTCCAGCAACCGCGGGACCTGCCGCAGCTTGGTGGTGACGCGCCGCATCCGCGTGATCGCGTCGGCGCTTTCCATCGTCATGAGGTTGTGCACCCCATCGGCGATGGCCGAGGCGTACAACATCGGGTTGCGCGTGTGGTTGCGAATCCCGTCGAGCTCGAGGAGCCAGCTGTCCACGAGGCCGTCGAGGATGCGGTGGTCGACGAGTTCGTCTGGTGGCAGGTCGGCGCGGGGCAGGTCGCGCAACCGCTGCTTCACCGTCTTGAGCCAGGCGACCTCTGCGGTGACCGCTTCGGGGCTGTAGTCCTCGAGTTCGCCGTCGTGGTCGTGCAGGCCGTTGCCCGCGGCGATGGACGGGTGGTGGCCGGCCCAGGTGTCGAGGTACTCGTCGACAAGGTTGGAAAAGGCGCGCGCGGCCTCGGTGCGCGTCCCGTACGTGCTGGTCGCGGCGGCGGGGCGACCAGCGGTCGGCCCGGACCGTTCCACACGCCAGGCAAGGAAGGCCAACGCGCCCAGCAACACGGCAATGAGTCCGAGGCGCATCAGGTCAATCCCTTGGTGGCCGCCTGCCGGACGCCACGGATGAAGGTGTCAACTTCCTCGAGGGTGGTATACACGTTCGGGGTCACGCGGATGCACGAGAACTCGTTGGGCACCTCGCGCGGGCGCACGTGGACGCGATGCCGGCGCATGAGCCAGTCGGTGAGCTGCGGACCGGTCATCCCGTCGATGGACATCGCGCCTAACGCGCACGACTGGGCGTCGTCGTCGGGGGTGAGGATCTTCACGTTGGGCAGGTCGCGCACGGCGTTCACCCAGCGACGCCGCAGCAGGCGCAGGCGGGCGGCCTTGCGCTCGGGACCGATCGCCTCCCAGAAATCCACCGCCTCGGTGATCGGGTTGCGGATGTGCACCGGAAAGGTGCCAATGGCCTCGAACTTCCGGATGTTGTCGTGCATCTCAGCCGGCGACGCAAACAGCGACCAGATCGTGGGGATCTTCGCCTTTCGCACGTAGAGGAAGCCGGTGCCAACCGGCGCGCTCAACCACTTGTGGAGCGAGGTGCCGAAGTAGTCGCAGTCGAGTTCGTCCCGGGTGAATGGGAACTGGGCGTAGCTGTGCCCGCCATCGACGACCACCTCGATCCCGCGGGCGCGTGCCATCTGGCAGATGCGTCGCACGGGAAAGACCTGGCCCGTCGTGTAGTACACGTGGGAGATGTGGATCACCTTCGTCCGTGGCGTGATCGCACGCTCGACGCGCTGCACCAGGTCGTCGACACTCGCTGGCGGCGACGGAAACGAGATGAAACGCAGGACCACGCCGTCTCTTCGTTCTCGCTGTCGCCACGTCGTGATCATCGACGGGTAGTCCTGCGTCGTGGTGAGGATCTCGTCGCCGCGCTGGAGGTTCATCCCGAGCTGCACCGCCTCGAGCGCCTCGGTGGTGTTGCGGGTGATCGCAATCTCCTCGGGGTCGCAGCCGAAGCGGGTGGCGAGTCGCCGCCGGACCACATCGAACGCCGGGTACAACGTCTCGTCGACGTAGTACGACGGGCTCATGTTCGTCATCGCCAGGTAGTCCTGCTGCGCACGCTGCACGGTGAGCGGCGACGGGGCGACGGAGCCGTTATTCAGGTTGATGTTGTTCCGGTCGACCGTGAAGGCCTGCCGCACGGTGAACCAGAAGTCCTCGTCGTCGGCCATCTCCCCTGGGGTGCGGGAGGGGGCCCAGGAGGCCAGGCGGTCGGCGAGGTGTAGTGCCGTCGGACGCAGGGTGGCGACCCCGGTTGCCGCGGCCGTGACGAAGTGACGACGATCCACGCGAATTCAGGTGTTGGTCACACCGAAGG
This sequence comes from Gemmatimonadota bacterium, assembly GCA_016794735.1. Taxonomy (GTDB): domain Bacteria; phylum Gemmatimonadota; class Gemmatimonadetes; order Gemmatimonadales; family Gemmatimonadaceae; genus RBC101. The sequence goes on from JAEUJK010000376.1 coordinate 4,634, forward strand.
TGCGCGCGAACGGCAAGGACGGTAAGAGGTTGCGGCTCCGCGAACCGAGCAGGAGTCGCGATGTCGGCCACGTCACCAGACCCTGGGTCCCGGCCCACCCGGGTCGGTTGACCGGCGACGCGGGGCGGGAAGATTCCGGGTGCCTCCTTCGCGAGCTTTCATGTCGGTCTCTCGTCGGTCCTTCGTTGGCGCCGCAGCCGCCCTCGCCACCCGTCCCTCCATCTCGTGGTCCTCCATGGTCGGCGATGACCCACTCGGCGTGCGCGCCGACTTCCCCATCGCGGGCACGCGCACCTACCTCAACGGCGCGTACGAGTCGGCCATTCCACGCCAGGTCGTGGAGGCGGGACAGAACTTCGTGGAGCGCAAGGCCACGAACCCGCTGCAAGTCCCGGAGATGCTCCGGCGCACCGGCGACGTGCGTGCGCAGTTCGCGCGCATCATCGGCGCGGAAGCCGACGAGGTGGCCTTCCTCTTCTCGACGAGCGAGGGGGAGAACGTCGTCGCCAATGCGCTCGACCTTAAGCCCGGCGACAACGTCGTGATCGACGAACTGCATTACGAGTCGGAGTTCGTCCTCTATCGCACCCTCGAGGCGCGTCGCGGGATCGAGATGCGCGTTGCGAAGGCGCGCGGTGGTGCCGTGACGGCGCGCGAGATCGAGCCGCTGGTGGACCGCCGCACGAAGCTGGTGAGCGTCGCGTGGGTATCACACCAGAACGGTTTCCGGCACGAGATGCGTCCCATCGCCGACGTTGCCCATGCCCACGGCGCCATCTTCTACACGGACGCCATCCAGGCGGTCGGGATGTTCCCCGTGGACGTGCGGGCCGCGGGGGTCGACGTGTTGTGTTGCGGCGGGTACAAGTGGCTGCTGGGTGGCTTTGGACCAGCCCCCTTCTACGTGCGGCGCGGCCTGCTCGAGCGACTCCAGCCGGATCGCTCGGGATGGATGCAGGTGGCGCAGACGTTGCCCGACAATCGCTTCGAGCTGCACAAGACGGCTCGCCAGTACGAATACTCGACGCTGCCCTTCGCCGAGGTGTACATGCTGGGCGCCGGCATGACGTATGTAGAGAAGGTCGGCATCCCGCGGATCGAGGCCCACACGGTGGGACTCGCGAAGCAGCTCCACGACGGGCTGTCGCGGCAGGGCTACCGGATGTTCACGCCTGCTGGCAATGCGTCGTCCATCGTCACGTATTTCTTCACCGGTGACCCGGCCGCGCATCGTGCCGCGTTCGAGAAGGCGACAATCGACGTCACCGTGCGTGATGCGCTCAAGCAGGTGCGCGTCTCACCGGCGCTGTTCAACACCGCCGAGGAGATCGACAAGTTGCTCGAGGTGACGAAGGGCCTTCGCT
>JAEUJK010000404.1 GCA_016794735.1 Gemmatimonadota bacterium
GATCTCGGGGTCGAGGAACCAGTCCTTCGACGACAACCCCATCCCGCGCACCACTTCGCGCGGCATGATCTTCGGCAAGCCGTTGATGTCGAACGAGCGGATGTTCGGCCACAACAGGCGGAACAACCCGTTGAACGTCACTGACACCACCTTGCGCGTGAAGCCGTCCATGCGGAACCGGCGACGCGCCTTCGCGAGGACCGGCTCTTCGCAGGCGACCGCTTCCTCGAACAGGTGAACGGTCTCGTGCGCATCCACCTGCGAGTCGGCCGGGATGAACCCGATCCACGGTGCCGTCGCGTGCGGAATCCCGCTCAGGATCCCGAACCCATATCCCTGGTTCTGCTCCACGCGAACACGCACCACGGGGTGCCCGGCGTCGACGTACTCCTGGATGATCTCACCCGTGCGGTCCTTCGACCCGTTGTCCACGGCGATGAGCTGCAGGCGGTGACCCGCCCCGCGGAACGCGCTCAGCGTCCGACGGATCGTCTGGCCGACGATCGCCTCTTCGTTGTAACACGGCATGACCAGCGAGATGTCTGGCGTGGCCAGCAGCTCACTCGGATCAGGGGGTGGCAGCGGAATGGACGGCATGACCGAACAGGAACTCCATCTGGTGGTTCTGACCCCAATCCTGCCGGGGTCGGCGTGGAGACGAATCGAAACGCAATTTCACGACCACCGAACCCGGTCGGTCCATGCCCGGAACTGCGCGGGCAGACCGTCCAGAATCGACTGTATGTTGCACTGACGCAACGATTTCCCGCTATCGTTGTGGCGGGCGGTCGGGAATTGCGGTGCGGCCGCCTGACTCGTCATCGACGATCAGAGAAGGGCTTTGGCAATTCGTCCCGGCGGCCCCGGCAATCCGTGGCCCGTGTTACGGGGCGCGGTGGCCGGGTCCTTGCCAACGAGCATCTCGCATTCACCTGCCGCAGACCGCGAACCACATGTCACACGCTGTGCTGAACAACGGGGGGGCCGCCGCGGCCACCTCCAGAATCCTCCTTGAAGACGCCGCCCACGCTGCCGCCGCCCTTGGCGACGCGGCGGATCGGTTGGAAGGGGCGACTGTACTTGTGTCCGGTGGTGCCGGCTTCCTCGGCGCCGCGATGGTCGACGTCCTCGTCCACCTCAACACCCACCGGTTCAAGCGGCCGGCGCGCGCGGTGGTCGTCGACAACTTCGTGACCGGTGTGCCGTCGCGCCTCCAGGCGCTGGCGACCGACCCGAACGTGGAGATGATCTCCGCCGACATCTCGAAGGAGATCGACCTCAAGGTCGAGTTTCAGTATGCGATCCATGCGGCGGGCATCGCGTCGCCGATCATCTACCGGGCCAAGCCGCTGCAGACGGCCGACGTGAATGTGTGGGGCCTGCGGCGCATGCTCGAACTCGCCCGCGCCCAGAAGGACCTCCGCGGCTTCCTCTTCTTCAGCACCAGCGAGATCTACGGCGACCCGGATCCGGCGCACATCCCCACGCGCGAGGACTACCGCGGCTACGTGTCGTGCACCGGCCCGCGCGCCTGCTACGACGAATCCAAGCGTTTTGGCGAGACCCTGGCCGTGGTGTACCACCAGGAGTTCGGCTTCCCGATCCGCAGCGTGCGCCCGTTCAATGTGTATGGCGCCGGGCAGCGCATCGACGACGGCCGCATCATCCCCGACCTCATGAAGGCAGCGGTGGCCAACCAGCCACTCGTCCTGCTGTCGGACGGCATGGCGACGCGCTCCTTCTGCTACATCTCCGACGCAACCGCGGGCTTCTACCGCGCGATGCTGCTCGGCAAGCCGGGTGAGGCGTACAACGTCGGCAACCCGCACGAGGTGAACATCCGCCACGTCGCCGAGCGCATGTCCGCGCTCAGCGGCACGCCGGTCACCTTCCAGTCGAGCGCTGACCCGCACTACCTCACGGACAACCCGCAGCGTCGGTGTCCGGACCTCACGAAGTCGCGCGAGCACCTGGGATACGAACCCAGCATTTCACTGGACGAAGGGCTCCGGCGCACGTTGGCCTGGGCGCGCGAGGTGAGCCGCTGATGCGCGTCGTCGTCATTGGTGGGGGGCCGGTAGGCCTGGTCAGCGGTGCGTGCCTCGCCGGTGTGGGGCACGACGTCTCGCTGGTGGAGATCGACGAACGCCGCCGCACGATGATCGCGGC
>JAEUJK010000407.1 GCA_016794735.1 Gemmatimonadota bacterium
CGGGGCCAACGGCCCGGCGCTCAACGATGCGCAGTGGGTCCAGCTCAAGACGGGCAGCTACGACGAGATCGTCGGGATCATCACGAGCGGCGTGCCGGCCGCGAACATCAAGGATCCGACCCGCAAGAACCCGATGGGCGCACGCGGTGGGCGCATGGCGCTGACCGATCCGCAGATCAAGGCGGTCGCCGCCTACGTGTACTCGATCTCGCGAAAGTAGCCGGATCGAGTCACCGCTGGAGAAGGGGCGAGGGCGCGACGGTTGTCGCTCCTCGCCCCTTTGACGTTTCACGGCAACTCGACCCACACCGGACTCACAGTGGCAGTTGACGGCCCGGAGGTCGACGTGCAGCACATGGACTGCCGTCTGCCGTCTGCCGTCTGCCGTCTGCCGTCTGCCGTCTGCCGTCTGCCGTCTGCCGTCCTGCCGTCCGCCGTCCGCCGTCTGCCGTCCGCCGTCTGCCGTCTACTTCTGCATCGCCCTGAACTGTTCCACCGCGGCGTTCACCTTGAAGTCGATCGCGATCTTCCCGATCTCCGCACTGGCCTTGGTCGGGTCGCCATTCACTCCCGAATCGGGGCTGCCACCGCTCGGCGCCAGCTTGTTCTTGCGGATACCGGCGGCGTGGACGTAGAGCAGCTGTGAGGTGTCGCTGGTCCCGGCGTGGCTGCCGACCGTGGCGTTGTCCCAGCCGTACTTCTGCTGCAGGTAGTCGCGGATCAGGATGCGACCCTTCTGGTAGTAGTCCACGAGCGCGTACACCTTCACGCCACTGCCGGCCCATTCGGCATTGAGCGCGTTCGCCACCGCGGTCATCCCCGCCTGGTTCCCGCCACTGTCGCCGATCAGCAGGATGTTGGTGAAGCCGTGCACCTTGAGGCTGCGCACCGCGGCGTCGAGCAGGCGGTCGTAGCTCGGCGAGGGAAGCGAGATGACACCGGGTTTGTCGCCGAACCCTGCGCGTGTGTAGTCCCCCTCGGGGACGTACTGCACCGTCGGCGCCACGAGCGCGTCGCCCAGGACGCGGGCAATCTCACCCGCGGCGAAGGTGACGATGTAGTTGTGCTTCCCGAGGATCATGTGCGGTCCGTTCTGCTCGGTACCGCCCGTCGGGATGATGATTGTCTTCTTGCCGGCCGCGATGGCGTCGCGCACCTCGGTCCACGTCATCGCCTCGATGAACGGGGCGCCGAGGGGCTGCTGCGCGTGGGCGGCCGTGGTGATGGCCGCAGCCGCGAGGAGGGCAGTGAGGGGTCGCATCTCAGTTCTCCTTTGCGCCAGCGGACATCGACGCGCGAATCTGCGCGACGGCATTGTCGACTTTGATCTTCAACAGCCCTTCGCCGATCTTCGCACTCGCCTTGGTCGGGTCGCCGCTCACGCCGCTCCCCTGGAAGCCGCCGTTGTTCGCGAACTTGTCGGGCCGCACCAGCTTCGGGTTCACGTACATCAGCTCCGACGTGTCGAGCATCCCGGCGTGGCTGCCGATCTGTTCATTGGTGAAGCCCTGTCCATTGAGCCATTTTCGCATGTCCTCGCCGGCCTTCGTGTAGTAGTCGCCGATGAAAAACACGCGCGCACTGCCGGCCCACTCGGTGTTGAGCGCGGTGGCGACGTCACTCATCCCGCGCTGGTTGCCGCCGGAGTCGCCGATGAGGATGATGTTCGTGAAGCCGCCGGCCTTGAGGCTCCTGGCGGTGTGCGTGAGCAGTTCCTTGAAGCGATCTTCGGGGAGCGTGATCGTCCCGGCCATCGCCATGTGGCCGCGCGGGTTCTCCCACGAGCCTTCCGGCACATAGGTGATGATCGGGGCCACGAGCGCCTTGCCGATCGTCCGGGCGATCTTCTCGGTGGTCCAGGTGAGCACGTACTTGTGCTCACCCATCACCATGTGCGGGCCCTTCTGCTCCTGCCCCGCGGTGCCCACGATGATCGTGCGCGTTCCCGCCTGCTGAAGGGCGCGGACCTCGTCCCAGGTGAGGTCTTCCAGGAAGACGGTATCCGGGGGACGCTGGGCGCTGGAGAGCGCGGGGGCGCCCGCCATGGCGAGCGCGGCGATCAGGAGCGGGAATCTCATGAAGGAGGGGACAAGGGACCGGGGGAACATGTAGCCGGGCGCGCAGCGCTTCCAGACGCAAGCCCCGGTGTCCAGGGCGCGTACCCTTTGGCGCCGAAACAAGGGAACGGGCACCCGTCGGCCGACGAACGCCCCTCACTACGACTCCCATGCGGCTCCGACCAGTCCACCTCGCCCTCCGACATGTACTCCTCGCTTTTGGCGCAGTCACCGGGATTGCCGGGGCGCAGATTCCTCCAACCGCCATGCCGAAGGGTCCCACGGCGACCTTCGCGACGCGACCGACCCTGGTCGACCCGGTTCACGTCACGTCGGTCTCCGGCTTTCGCGATGGCGAACTCACGTGGGTTGCCTTTGGACCCGGGACCACGGGTGTCCAGGGGGTTCGCGTACGCGAGAACTACGACAAGCCATGCGCGCTGGCCATCAGTGGGAAGTCGCTGGAGCAGGGGAGCCGCGACGACGGAGACGAAGAGTTGAACATCTGCACCGATGGCTTTCGGTTTCCAGCTGGTGCGCTCTCCTTCCTGAACGGGCTCAGCACCAGCGACAAGGCGGTGATCTTCGACGGCAACCCCCGCCACTATCTGCGCGGCATCGCGGTCTGCACGAACAACAACAACAACCACAGGCTCAAGGGGATTCGCATCTATCCGGCGTCGGTGGGTACGGACGCCTCAGTCAACGCGCTGGGTTCGTACGAGGAGTTCCGCCAGACCAACTGCTCGCAGTGGCATTCGGCGGTGTATTGCCCCTCGGGGCAGGTCGCGTCGGGCTTGGCCGTACACCACTCGGACGAGGAAATCACCGGGATCGCGCTCCGGTGTCGTCGGGTGGTGGCCTCGATGTAGCGCGAAATGCCCGGGCGATCGGGCATGGTGTCCGACAAACCTGTTGATCGAGCCTTGGGGGCCGGTACCGCGTGCGGTGCCGGCCCCGACTGTATTGCGCTAGCGACGCGTCCCGCCGAGCTTGGTCCAGTCTCATGAACTCGTCGGGGATGTCGGACCCTTCCGTCACTGCGTGCCTCGAGCGCCTTCGCGCTGGCGAGCCCGGGGCCCTCGATCGGCTCCTGCCGCTGGTCTATGACCAGATGCGGGTGCTCGCGCGGGCGCAGTTGCGACGCGAGGACGTCGGGAGTACGCTCGGCGCGACCGCGCTCGTGCACGAGGCGTATGTCCGCCTGGCGGAACGCGAGCACCTCGCGCCGAAAGACCGGAGCCACTTCTTCGCGATGGCGTCGCAGTCGATGCGACGCGTCCTGATCGACCATGCGCGCGCCCGCAAGCGGATCAAGCGGGGGTTGGGCGCCGTTCCCGTCTCCCTCGACGAGGTGGACAGCATGCTCACGGTCGAGGCGGCGGATGAACTCGCGGCACTCGACGAAGCGTTGACGCGACTCGAGCAGGTGAACGCCCGCGCCGCGCAGGTGGTGGAGCGACGCTTCTTCGGGGGACTCACGCTGGAGGAGACGGCGGAGTCCCTGGGGGTCTCGCTCAAGACGGTGCAACGCGACTGGTTGCTGGCCCGTGCGTGGTTGCGTCGCGAGGTGGCCGGTGACAGCTCACTCGACGGCGTCGCCTGAACCGCCGTTCCCCACGGCATCGTTGCCACAGGCGATCGAGTCGAGACGCAGTCCTCTGACGCCGTCGAGCGCGACGGCGGTTCTTATGGACGGCGGGCGGAGGCTAGCTTGAACGACGCCCATTCACTGCGAGCGATCGCGCGGCCCTGGCGATCCAGCGCGAGGACACGCCAGCGCAGTTGGCCTTCCGGGGCCCGCGCGGCGAACCATGGAGGTGGCGCGTAGGCACGGTTCCGTGACGGGACGAGCGCCGCGAGCACCCGCGACCCATCCTGCCCCTCGACTTCCACGCGATATTGCGCAGCGGTGCCGTCGGCAGCCCACACGAAGCGCAGGTTCCCCGCTGGTGCTTCGCTGCCCGCAGCCGGCCGACGGACCCGAAGGTCGGCAGCGCGGCGCAGGGTTGCAGTCGTTGTGCTGCCACTGCCGACGACGTACGAAAGCACCGGAAGAGGGAAGGGCGCGGTACCACCGGCAAGGCGTCCCAGGGCTCCCACGACGGGACCGTCATCGCCGATGATCGTGCCGCCGGCGATGGGACTCTCGGCATCGAACGCGGACTCGAGACGCAGCAACAGGTAATACACGCCATCGGACAGCGTCGGCAGCCGGCTCGCGTCCGGCCCCGGAATCGTCACCTGGCCGGTCGGGGGGAGGAACACATTGAAGCGAGACAGCTGCGTGTAGCGGCGGTCGCCGAACTCTGCATCGGTGGCTGCGGGGACTTGGGTACGTCGTTCGCGCTCACCTGGCGATACCTCACCGGGGTAGACCACCTCCCATCGGCCGGAGAGCCGGCCGCTGCCGTTGTACCGGATGACCGCTTCCACTTCAGGGGGCACATCACCCGTCGCCACGTACTGCACCGGATCCTCGGTGAGGAACTGGAGCTTGACGTCGGTGACGGCAAGCGGGCTGCGTGCTCCGCCGCGCGTGAGGCGCAGTGTCACGGCGGCGAACGCCTCCCCCAGGTCGTCCGACCGGAATCGGCGCACGAAGTAGAATACGCCCGCGCCGCCGGCTGCTGCGGACTGGTAGGCCCTGCGGGCCACCGAAGCGGGGACGGTCAGGACGTCGGTGACGGTGCCGATCGCGCCGGTGGATCGCGCGTATCGCGCCGGGAGCTGCCCGAGGATCGATCCCGGCGCGCAACGCAGCCCCGTGGCCGGGGTCGCGGGAACCACCTCGGTGCAGAACAACCCCTCGGCCATTGCGCCAGGGACGCCCGAATACGTGAGGATGGCAGTCGTCGCACCCTGGGCGGCGACGTTGATCCCGGTGGGGTTCACGCGGAGTTGTGCGTGGGTGACGGCCGGGGCGACGAGCGCCAGCGCCGCGGCCAGGGTGATCGGGGCACGAAGCATGGGTCGCATCAGAAGAACCTCACCGAACCGCCGGCGTTGAGTGACCACCGCACGGAGCGGTCACGGATGACCCCATTCGTTCGCGGGTCCTGCGACTGGAGGGCCCGCGCGAACCGCAGGAAGACGCGAGACTGCGGGCTGCCGTCGCGCATCTTGTAAAACGAGAAGGCGCGCGAGCCCTCGAACTGCATTTCCACGTTGGTGCGTGCCCCCTCGCCTCCCGACGGTTGGGTCCGGGCGCGCGACACGTTTCCCGACAGGTCGGTCAGCGCATTGAGCTGCCAGCGGGTCACGACACCCACGCGATCCAATCCCTGGCGCAGGTCGGAGTCCGCGAGTACCTGTCGTTCGCGGGAGGCGTCGAGCCCCACCGTCAGCCCTGCGCGCGGCGCAAGGCCGAGGGCCACCGTGTGCACCGTGCCGGTGATGTCCGATGTTTCCATCCCCGGTTGGCGGTTGTCCTGCACCGACTGGTTCCAACGGTAGCTGAAGGTCGTGTTGGCGCGGCTCCACTCAGCCGCCGCGGTCTGGGAAACGCTCGCCTGGTCGGGGAGGTCGCTGGCCGAGTACATCCCGCCGTCGGGAATGCCGTCCCCGAACTGGTGCGTCGACTGCCGGCCGTAGCTCAACACCGGGAGGAACCAGTCCTCCGGCGAACCCACCACGGCCACGAGGGGAAGGGCCGCGGTGAGTGCACCGGTGTGGGTGCGCGAGGTGAGGATGGTGCCGATGTCCGCGAGGTTGTCGCGCGAACGACCGAACTGGCCCGTGAGCGCCAGCGCGCCAAGGCCCGCGGTGAGGTCGAGGCCGTTGTTCTCGGCGTCGGCTTGCGGCGAGGACCCGATGCTCCGATAGAGCGGGTCCACGCGTTCATGACGCGCATTGAGCGAGAGGGAGGCGGCCAGGGAGTCGGTGACGCGCCATTCCCGGATCAACTGGACCCGCAGCTCGCCAAACCGCGCCATGCGCCTTTCCTCGCGAACGGGCACGAGGGTGGAGTCGCCCGCGAGCAGCGGATCGACGGGATTCGTGAAGCGAGATTGCGCGACGCCGCCAGCGAACGCGACGCGATCGTCCGGGACGGCGGCATCGAGTTGCACGCCCCAGCCCGTGCTGCGCTCGGCATCGGTCACCGACGCCTGGTTCACGTTCTGCCGTGGCAACACCGAGCCGTGCACGCCAGACACGGTGACGTGCATCGCTCCCGGGCGCTGCGGCAGGAGTTCGAGTCCCAGCCGACCCGCCGAGATGCGATGCGCAGATTCCGCGAGGCCGAGGAAGTTGCCGAGCCCCACGACGTTGGTCCCGTTCATGACCGCGGCGTCGAGCTCGCCGGCCGAGCCCAACTTCACGTTGCCGCCAACACCACGGGAGCTGAAGGTGCCAAGGAGGTGCCGGTGGTCGGTGCGACGCACCGTCCCCGCTGCCAGCGCCATCCCACCTCGCGACACACGCACCTGGTAGTCGGTGAGGTCCACCGGGAGGGCGTCCTCACCCTTCTCGCCGAACTGCAGGCGTTGCTCCTTGCGGGAGGTGCCCAGCGCGTTCGCCGCCCACTCGGCCTGCCAGGGACCGCGCCGCAGGGAGGAGGACAGGCCAAGACGCAACGTGAGGTCCTGGTATGTCATGCGCGGTGACTGTGGTGCTGACGTGCCGCCTTCCTTGAGCTGTCCCGCACTCGCGAGGTCGGCAGCCGGCAGCACCTGGCCGTCATCGAGCCCGAAGCGGTTGCGCACCTTGATCGGCAGTGACGCGACCTCGGTCCACGACGTGTCGCGCACCAGGTAGACCACCACGGCGGATTCGCGCCCGGCCCAATCGGAGGCGCGTGGTCGGTAGCGCACGTGGGTGCCCTGGACATCCACGAACGCGGTGACGTCCGTGGTGCCCACGAGCAGGGCCAGCGATTCCCCATGGCGCAACGCGCGACTCAGCGTCACCTCGATGGGATCGCTGGCTCCGCGATGCTGGTCGGCGGACCAGGTGGCGGTGGCGCCGAGGCTGGCCGTGTCGGACTGCTGGGCGCTGGCGTGAGCCGCGGCAGTCGCAATGAGTATGAGTGAGACAAAGAGACCGCGGCGCACCGATCGGGGCTCCTGCTGGGGTTATCGCGCTGCCGGTAACGGCGCCGGAATGCCGGGACCCTGGACATGGGTCCCGCACATCCGGATCAGAACAAGCGGCGGACGTCGCCGAGATCCACGGTCCGGCGCTGCGGGGTGATGGCTAGTCGCATCACGTGTGTCTTCTGCGGCGACGACTGCAACACGAGGGTGACCTGGACGGTGCCGGCGTCGCACGGGTCGAGTCGCGAGAACTGCTTCTGCACGCGGGTGTTGGTCGCCGGGATGTCGAGTGCGCCGCCCGAGGCCGTGAGTGGTGCCGGGGGACGATTCCCCTCGATGAACTGCACGGAGGCCGTGCGCACCTCATCGGTGCCGGAGTTGATGCCGGTGACTTGCACGCTGCATTGCGCGACCTGCAGCGGCGCTGGCGGCAAGCCACGCTGCGCCTCCGCGAGGCCGGGGACGAACGCGATGCCACACACCACCATGAGGTGGCGCAGGGGACGAGCGATGGCGACGGACGACATGGGAGGCTCCGGGGAGGGCGGACAAGACTTCCACTTGTCGCGGCGTCGTTTGCTGCCGAGCTTGGACATCCCCGTCCCAAGGCCCCCCGTCGACCACCGCATGACCCAATCCCCCGGCTTCGATGCCGCACGCTGGGACGAGTTCGCCGAGATCCTCGAGGAGGCCATGGCCCTCCCTGAGTCGGAGCGAGAGGGTTACCTCGCGCGGCGCCTGGCTGGTGATGCTGCGGCCCAGCGCGAGGTGCGTGTGCTGATTGCGTCGGCGGGATCTGACGCGATGCGCGGGCTCGAGGAGTGGCTCGTGCGGGACACCCCGCTCACCGCTGGTCCGGTCCCCACTGGCACGGCCATCGGCGCCTACCGCGTGATCGCGTGTATCGGTGAAGGGGGCATGGGGGAGGTGTATCGCGCGGAACGTGTGGATGGCGCCTTCGAGCAGGCGGTCGCGATCAAGGTGTTGCGGGCCGGGTTCGGCAGCGCGGAGTTGGTGCGTCGCTTCCAGTCGGAGCGGCGGATCCTCGCGCGGCTCACGCACCCCGGGATCGTGGGGATCCTGGACGGCGGGACGATGGCGGATGGTCGTCCGTACCTCGTGATGCCGTTTGTGGAAGGCGTGTCGATCACGGCCTGGTGCGACGCGCAGTCCGCGTCGCTCGAACAGCGCCTCGCGTTGTTCCTCGATGTCGCGGCAGCGGTGCAGCACGCCCACGCCGCACTCGTGGTGCATCGCGACATCAAGCCATCCAACATCATGGTCACGCCGGCAGGCGATATTCGCTTGCTGGACTTCGGCATTGCGAAGTTGCTCGCGGACCCCGAGGACTCCAGCGGCGGGGCGACGCGCTCGGCGCTGCGCCTGCTGACGCCCGAACATGCGGCGCCGGAGCAGGTGCGCGGTGAGGCCGTGAGCACGGCGACCGACGTGTATGGGCTCGGCGTCCTGCTGTACGAACTGGTAAGCGGGACGCGTCCGCACCGGCTTGGCGACCGTTCGATGCGCGCGCTCGAGCAGGAGATCCTCGATGTGGTGCCGCCCGCACCGAGTGTCGTGGCCACACGGCATCCGTGGGCGCGTCGCCTCCGCGGAGACCTCGACCGCATCATCCTGCAAGCCCTGCGCAAGGAACCGCCGCGTCGCTACGCGTCGGTGGGCCAGTTCGCCGACGACATCGCGCGGTTCCTGAAGGGGCTGCCCGTGAGCGCCGAGCGCGACCGGCTCGGCTATCGCATCCGAAAGTTTGTCCAGCGCAACCGGCTGGCCGTCGGCGCCGGGGTGAGTGCGCTCGTGGTGCTCATGTCCTTTGCGGTCGCGATGACGTTGCAAGCGCGGCAGCTCGCCCGCGAGCGCGACCGGGCCCAGCGCGAACGGGACACCTCGGAGTCCGTCGTCCAGCTGCTCACCTCGTTCTTCTCTCGCGCCAACCCCAGTCTCACGCCGGGGGGCGACACGCTGCGTGTGCAGCAACTGCTCGCGCTGGGGGATTCGCTGGTGGACGCGCTGGAGGGGCAGCCGTACCTGCAGGCCCGTATGTGGCGCGTGTTGGGTTCGGCGCAGCTCTCACGCGGGCGCCCGGACGAGGCGGAGCGTGCGCTCCAGCGGGCGTATGACGGCTTGATGCGCCTCGATGGCACCGATTCGCTCGAGGCGGCGCAGTTGTACCACGAGTTGGCACTTGCGGTGGATGGGCGGGCCGGACGCGCGCGCTCCCTGCCGATGTTCGAGTCGGTCGTGGAGCGACTGTCGCGGGCCACCGGTGCCACGGCGTTGGAGGTCGCCGCGGCACGGCGTGAAGTGGCGGAACGTGCGATGGATCGCGACTCGGCCCGCCGGATCCTCGAGGCGGCCTCGCAAGCGACGGTGATGCGCACGGCAAACGATTCGATGGAGCATGCCGCGAGCCTCAACGGACTGGCCAACGATCGCTACGGCACCGGGCGGCTTCGCGAGGCACTCGCGTTGTTCGAGGAAACGGTGCGCGTGCTCGATGCGCTCCTCCCCCCGGACCATCCCACGCAGTTGCTGGTGCGCGGCAACCTCGCGACGATGCATCGCGATCTCGGGAACCTCGACGTCGCGGAGGCGATGTCGCGCGACCTGCTGCGCGTCTTGCGCGCGCAGGTGACCCCCAATCCCCTGGGCGAGGCTGCGGCGATCGAGCGCCTGGCGGGCACACAAGCGTTGCGAGGATTCCTCGAGGAAGCCGAACGCGGCTACGACGAGGCGCTCCGCCTGCAACAGGGCGAGGTGGAATCGGCGCACGCGACGATCGTGTGGAACCGATACAGCCAGGCGGTCGTGCGCGGGGCACGCGGGCGAGCGAATGAGGCGATTGCCACACTGGACAGCGTGCTGGCGATGATGCGACGCGGGGGCTTCGCCGAGGGCGACTCGTTGCCGGCGATGGACCTGCGCGCCGCGTACCTCATTGAGCAGGGCCGGTTCGACGCCGCCGCACGCGAACTCGCGCGCACGCGGCCAAGGCTGGAGGTGGTCCTCTCGCCGTCCCATCCCTCGCGCGAGGCACATGCGCAGCTGCAGGGGATCGTGGCGCTCCAGCAGCGGCGTCCCGATTCTGCCCTGGCATGGTTCGACCGTGCCCGACGATCCCAGCGGGAGCGGCTCCCGGACACGCATCCGGAAGTCGTGGGCAACGAGTGCGGGCGCGGTGTGGCCATGGCTCGCCTTGGCCGACGCGCCGAGGCGCTGCCCCTGCTGCGTGGGGCCTGCTCCCGGTATCGGGGATACGGGTTGCACCTCCGTCGACTCCTGCGCCTCGGTGCGGATGCCCTGCGGGAGTTGGAGGGGACCGCGGCGGGGGGATAACCGGCGGTCATCGTGACGTGACCCGGCTCGCCGCGGGAGCTCCCGCTGCCTGTGCCCGGCGCGCTGCCTTACTTTCCAGCAGCGTTCAACCGCCGCTCAGGCAAAGGCATGACCGACCACAGCCGCGTTCCCGTCATTGTTTCCGCCGCACGGACTCCCATTGGGAAGTACCTCGGCGGTTTGTCGTCCCTTTCGGCCCCCGAACTGGGGGCCATTGCCATTCGTGAGGCCCTGCGTCGCGCCGGAATCGCTGGCGGTGACGTGAACGAGGTCATCATGGGGCACGTCCTGCAGGGCGGGACCGGGCAGGCCCCGGCGCGCCAGGCGATGCTCAAGGCCGGTGTACCGTCCAGCGTCTCCGCGCTGACCGTCAACAAGGTCTGCGGGTCGGGGCTCAAGGCGGTGATGCTCGCGGCCCAGGCCATCAAGGCCGGCGATGCCCAGGTGATCGTGGCGGGCGGGCAGGAGTCGATGTCCAACGCGCCGCACTACCTGTACGGCTATCGCAACGGCATCAAGCTGGGCGACCAGCAGATTGTTGACGGGATGATCCGCGACGGCCTCTGGTGCGCGAGCTGCAACGTGCACATGGGTGGCCACGCGGAGTACACCGCGAAGAAGGGCGCCGTCACCCGGTCCCGCCAGGACGAGTTCGCGGCGGCGTCGCACCAGAAGGCGGTGGCGGCGCAGTCCGCCGGCAAGTTCGCCGCCGAGATCGTAGCGGTGGAGATCCCCGGGAAGAAGGGACCCACCGTTGTTGCCGTGGACGAAGGGCCGCGCGCCGACACGACCGTGGACTCGTTAGGGAAGCTGCGTCCCGCCTTTCCGGGCAAGGACAACGCGGACCTCTCCGTGACGGCCGGCAACGCGTCGTCGCTCAATGACGGCGGCGCCGCAGTGGTCGTGACCTCGCTCGCGTATGCACAGGCGCACGGGCTTGCCGTGCTGGCCCGCATCGACAACTACGCGACGGGTGCCGGTGACCCGCAGGACCTGTTCTTCGCGCCGGTGACTGCCGTGCGCAACCTGATGAAGAAGGACGGTACGTCCATCGGGGACTACGGCCTGATCGAGGCCAATGAGGCGTTCGCCTCCCAGGCGTTGGCCGACGGCGATGCCCTCGGATGGGACTGGGATCGCGTCAACGTCAACGGTGGAGCGATTGCCCTCGGCCACCCGATTGGTGCGAGCGGGACGCGCGTCCTGATCACGCTCCTGCACGCCATGGCCGATCGCGGGGTGACACGTGGCCTCGCGACCCTGTGCCTCGGGGGCGGTGACGCGGTGGCCCTCTCGGTATCGCGCGGCGCGTAACCTGGCGTGACACTCCCATCGGCTCCCGCGCCTGACTCGGTGCCCCCCGCGCCGACGGGTGCCGGTGTCGCGCGCGGGGCAGTGCGCCTCGGGGTGTTCATCCTCGCCGGGGCCACAGCGCTCCTGGCGAGTTCGCTGGTGCTGGCGACGTTGCCGGCGGAAGTGAACGTCGGTGGCGAGTCGCTGCCCGTGTTCTTCGTCAGCATGTCGGTCACGCTGCTGGTGGCTCACCTCGTCACCTTTGCCACGGTCGATCGGCGCGGGTGGACGATGGTGGGCGTGTCGCGCGCGGCCTGGTCGTGGCGCCGCCTTGCGGCGGGGTTCGGGCTCGGCGCCGTCGCCGTGGGTGGTCCGTCGGCGCTCCTGCTGGCGGCTGGCTGGTTACGCGTGGAGCCTTCCGCCCCGGGGAGCTGGGGAACGGCGGCGCTGCTGACGCTGCTGACGCTGCTCCCGGCCGCATTGTGGGAGGAGCTGGCGACGCGGGGCTACCTGCTTACCGTACTTCGCGAGTGGATCGGCGCGCGGCGGGCGATCGTGGCAACGAGCGCGCTGTTTGGGGCGTTGCACCTCGAGAACGCAGGAGCAACGTGGCAGTCGGTTGGGCTCGTGACGCTGGCGGGAATCTTCCTCGGGAGCATTCGCGTGGCGTTCGACAGCCTGCCCGCCGCCTGGGCCGCGCACGTGGCGTGGAACTTCGTCATGGCCGGGCTGCTGCACACCGCGGTCAGTGGCGTGGGGCTCGGGAGCCCAAACTATCGTGTGGTTGACGCCGGTCCCGATTGGGCGACCGGTGGCACCTGGGGCCCGGAGGCCGGGCTGGTGACGGCGGTGGGGTTGCTGGTTGGCATCTACATCATGCTGCGACGGGGACGTCGCGGAGTGGAATCGACATGAGTGAGACCATCGCCGTGATTGGCGCCGGACAGATGGGCAATGGCATTGCGCACGTCTTTGCGCAGGGCGGGCACCCGGTGACGATGATCGACGTGTCGGCCGACGCGCTGGCGCGCGGACGCTCGACCATCGAGAAGAACATGGACCGCCAGGTGAAGAAGGGGACCCTGGACGCGGCGGCGAAGGACGCGGCCCTTGCGCGCATCACCGGAGCCACCGACGTGGCCGCCGTTGCCGGCGCGTCGCTCGTGGTGGAGGCGGCCACGGAGAACCAGGCGCTCAAGCTCAAGATCTTCGGCGACCTCGATCGCCTTGCGGACGCCGGCGCCGTCCTCGCGACGAACACCAGCTCGATCTCGATCACGACCATCGCCGCGGCAACCAAGCGGCCGGCCGACGTGATCGGGATGCACTTCATGAATCCCGTTCCCGTGATGCAGCTTGTCGAGGTTATCCGTGGCCTCGCCACGAGCGACGAGACCACGACGCGGGTGATGGCATGGTCCAAGGCGCTGGGGAAGGTGCCGGTCGAGGTGGCCGATTTTCCCGGGTTTGTCGCCAATCGCATCCTGATGCCGATGATCAATGAGGCGGTCTTCTGCCTCATGGAAGGGGTCGGCACGCCCGAGGCGATCGACACGGTGATGAAGCTCGGGATGAACCACCCGATGGGGCCGCTGGCGCTCGCCGACCTGATCGGTCTCGACACCTGCCTCTCGATCCTGGAGGTGCTGCACAGCGGGCTTGGCGACCCCAAGTACCGTCCGTGCCCGCTGCTCCGGAAGTACGTCGCGGCCGGCTGGCTCGGTCGCAAGAGTGGTCGCGGTTTCTATTCGTATTGATCCAGGCACACGGCGGACTCGCTGTATCGTTCCACCAGCGAAGCCGTCCGCCGTCTCAATCCTTGCGTCCTCGCCACTGATCTCGCACCTGCAGTGTTGCCGTCTGCCGTCTGCCGTCTGCCGTCTCAATCCTCCTTCCCCCTTGTAGGTCATGTCCTGGGCACTGATCCCGCTGTCTGAAGAGCAAAAGGCCATCCAGCAGATGGCCCGGCGTTTTGCCCGCGCCGAGGTCGCGCCCCGCGCGGACCAATGGGACCGCGAAGGCGGCTTCGACCGCGACATCGTGGCCAAACTGGGGGAGCTTGGCTTCCTCGGCATGATGATTCCCGAGGCGCTGGACGGCATGGGGCTGGATACGTGCACGTACCTCGTCGCCCTCGAGGAAATTGCGGCCGCTGATGCGTCGGCGGCCGTCCTCATGAGTGTGCACAACTCGCTGCCGACCCAGATGATCCTGCGGTACGGCAACGACGCACAGCGCGAGACCTTCCTGCGCCGGATGGCGCGTGGTGAGTGGCTGGGTGCCTTTGCGCTTTCCGAGCCCGATGCCGGCTCCGATGCGGCGTCGCTGCGCGCGCAGGCCGTGCGCGATGGAGACCACTACATCCTCAATGGCGTGAAGTCGTGGGTGTCGCACGGCTCGCTCGCCGACGTGATCCTGTGCATGGTGCGCACGGACACCTCCGAGGAGCGCAAGGGGGCGCGCGGGATCAGCACCTTCATCCTCACGCCGGACCTCCCCGGCTTCTCGGTGGGGAAGAAGGAGGACAAGATGGGGCTCCGCGGCGATCCCACCGTGCAGCTGGTGCTGGACAACGTGCGTGTCCCCGTGGCCAACCGGCTCGGTGAGGAAGGCATGGGCTTCATCTACGCCATGCAGTCCCTGGAGAATGGCCGGCTCGGCATCGCGGCGCAGGCGATCGGGATTGCGCGCGCGGCGCTGGAGCATTCCGTGGACTACGCTGCGGAGCGCAAGCAGTTCGGCAAGCCCATCAAGGAATTCCAGGCCATCCAGTTCAAGCTCGCCGACATGGCGACGCGGATCACCTCGGCGCGGGCCCTGTTGTACGCGGCCGCTTCGGCGAAGGACCGGGGTGAGCCGATCACGCAGTTCGCGTCGATGGCCAAGTTGCAGGCGACCGAAACCGCCATGTGGGTGACCACGCAGGCGGTGCAGATCTTCGGCGGGTACGGCTACGTCAAGGAGTACCCGGTCGAGAAGTTGTTCCGCGACGCCAAGGTCACGGAGATCTACGAGGGAACCTCGGAGATCCAGCGCATCGTGATCGCTCGCGAGTTGTACGCCCGTTCCTGACGTTCCTCCTTTCCCTGACCCTTACGCACTCGTGAAGAGCTTCGAGATCATCGCCGACATGGGCCATGAGCAGCTGGTCCTGTGTCACGACAAGGCCAGCGGTTATCGCGGCATCATTGCCATCCACGACACCACCCTCGGGCCGGCCCTCGGTGGCACGCGCTTCTGGCAGTATGCGTCGGACGACGACGCCATCGTCGACGCGCTGCGCCTCTCGCGTGGCATGACCTACAAGAACGCAGTCGCGGGGCTCAACCTGGGCGGCGGCAAGGCCGTGATCATCGGCGACAACCGCACCATGCGGCGCGAGATGATCTTCCGGGCGCACGGCCGCTTCGTGGAATCGCTGGGCGGCCGGTATGTCACCGCCGAAGACGTGGGGACCTCCACGGCCGACATGGACTTCGTCCACATGGAGACCGACTACGTTGCCGGTCTCGCGACACGGTCCGGTGATCCGTCGCCCGTGACCGCTCGCGGGGTGTTCCGCGCCATCCAGGCCTGCGCGCGGCAGCGCTGGGGGTCCGACTCCATCGCCGGGAAGACGGTGGCGGTGCAGGGGCTCGGCCACGTCGGGTACTACCTGTGCAAGGAGCTGCACGCTCACGAGGCGAACCTCGTGGTCACCGACATCGATGCGGCACGCGTGAAGCGCGCAGTCGACGAGTTCGGTGCGCGCGCGGTGGACCTGGAGCAGATCTACTCCGTGGCCGCCGACATCTTCAGCCCCTGTGCCCTGGGTGGCATCCTCAACGACGACACCATCCCCAAGCTGAAGGTGGAGATCGTCGCTGGGGCGGCCAACAACCAGCTGCTCGAGGAGCGTCACGGGGATGCCCTCGAGGCGCGTGGGCTGCTATACGCCCCGGACTACGTCGCCAATGCCGGCGGCGTGATCAACGTCTACAGCGAGCTGGCCGGGTGGACCTCGCAGCGCGCGCTGCGCAAGGCCGACGAGATCTACGAGACGACGCTCGGGGTCTTCGAGATCGCCAAGGAAACCAGCGTGCCGACCTATGTCGCGGCGGACCGGCTCGCGGAGCGTCGCCTGCAGGCCGTCGGTGGCCTGGTGCGCACGTGGCCCCAGTGGCCGCGGAAGAGCTGACCATGACCGAACGCATCCCGATTGCCTCGGACCACGCCGGCTTCGAGCTCAAGGAGAAGCTGGCCGCCCACCTGGCCGCGTTAGGCTACGACGTGGAGAACCTCGGGACCTCCTCCGAGGCCTCCACCGACTACCCCGACTACGCCCACCCGCTGGCCCGGGAGGTGTCGGACGGCCAGGCACGGCGCGGGGTGCTGCTCTGCGGGACGGGGCTCGGGATGTCCTACACCGCGAACCGCTACCCGCACGTGCGGGCCGCGGTCGCGTGGACGCCTGAAATCGCGGAACTCGCGCGTCGGCACAACGACGCGAACGTCCTGGTGGTGCCCGCGCGGTTTGTGTCCGAGGAATCCGCGAGGCAGATTCTGGAAACCTGGCTCAATACCCCATTCGACGGCGGGCGTCACGAGCGTCGCGTCGAGAAGATCGAACGCACGGAGGAAGCTCCATGAGTGGTTGGAATCAGTGGGACCGTCGCCCGCCCGGTCGTGCCTTGAAGGACGCCGACCCGGATATCGCCCGGTTGATCGAGGAGGAGACGGAACGTCAGTCCCACGGGATCGAGCTCATCGCGAGCGAGAACTTCGTGTCTCCGGCGGTGCTGGAGGCCATGGGGTCGCCACTGACGAACAAGTACGCCGAGGGGCTCCCCGGCAAGCGGTACTACGGTGGCTGCGAGGTCGTCGACCAGGTCGAGAACCTCGCCATCGACCGGGTAAAGCAGCTGTTCGGGGCGGAGCATGCCAACGTGCAGCCGCACTCCGGCGCCTCCGCCAACAGCGCCGTCGCCATGGCCTTCCTCAAGCCGGGTGACACGCTGCTCGGCCAGGACCTCTCGCAAGGGGGCCACCTCACGCACGGGTCGCCGGTGAACTACTCCGGGCTCATCTACCGTGCGGTGCACTACGGGGTGAACGACAACGGCTTCATCGACTACGACATGCTCCGCGACGTCGCGCGTCGCGAGCGGCCGCGGATGATCATCGCCGGCGCCAGTGCGTATCCCCGCACGATCGACTTTGCGGCGTTCGCCGAGATCTCGAAGGAAGTGGGCGCCATCTTCATGGTCGACATGGCGCACATCGCAGGACTGGTCGCCACCGGGCACCATCCGTCGCCGATCCCGTTTGCCGACGTGGTGACGTCTACCACGCACAAGACGCTGCGCGGACCGCGCGGCGGGTTGATCCTCTGCCGTGCCGAACACGCCAAGGCGATCGACAAGGCGGTCTTCCCGGGGTCGCAGGGCGGGCCGCTGGAGCACGTCATCGCCGCCAAGGCCGTCGCCTTCCGCGAGGCGCTCGCGCCTTCGTTCAAGGCCTACTGTGGCCAGGTCGTCGCGAATGCGCAGGCGCTCGCGGCCGCGCTCACCGCACGCGGGTACCAGCTCGTGTCCGGCGGCACCGACAACCACCTGATGCTGGTGGACCTCCGCAACAAGGGACTCACCGGCAAGCTGGCGGAGCAAGTGCTCGACAAGGCGGCCATCACGGTCAACAAGAACACCGTGCCGCGGGAAACGCAGTCACCGTTCGTCACGAGCGGTGTGCGCATCGGCACCCCGGCCGCCACCACGCGCGGGATGAAGGAAGCCGAGATGCAGCAGATCGCTGGGCTCATCGACCGGGTGCTGATGGCACCGGAAGACCCGGCAGTGCACGCCGCAGTACGCGCGGACGTGAAGGCCCTGACGAAGGCGTTCCCGCTCTACCTCTAGAAAGCAAGCGACGGCCGACGGATCTTGCGCGAGGGGTGCGGATATCGCACCCCCGCGCTGCCGTCTGCCGTCTGCCGTCTGCGTCTGCGTCTGCCGTCTGCCGCTCAGCGCTTCGCCGGCTCCTGCTTCCAGAACGCGATGCCCGACGCCTGCTGACCCACGTCCGCCGTCCCGACCTTCTTGCGGTTCACCAGGTCGAACACGTCCACCTTGCCGGGTTGCGCGCCCACGCCTTCGGACGAGACAAACGCGTACTTGGAGTCCTTGCTGACCGCGACGCCGTGCCCGATCGTCGTGCTCAGCTTCTCGCGATAGACCGACTGGCCCGAGGCGAGGTCGATCATCTCGAAGCCCGCCCCCTTCTTGAGCGTGACCAGCAGGTACTTGCCGTCCGGCGTCACGGCGAGGTTGTAGGGACCAACACCCGTGGAGAAGCGACGCGTGATCTTCCACGTCGAGGCGTCGACCTCGAGCACCTGGTCGACCTTGTTGCACGTCACGTAGACCATCGACCCGCTGGCCGCCGGCTGCGCCCACGTCGGTGAACACGTCGACGTCATCGACGCCCCGTGTCCCTCGCTGTTGTCCACCTTGTGGTCCATCACGTGGCCGGCGTGTTCATCCGCCTTGGCCTGGACCAGTCCTTCCTTCCCCTTCGCCAGCGAGAACTTCGCCGAGACCTCGTAGGTCCGCGTGTCGAGTTCCACCAGCAGGTCATCCATCATGCAGCCGGAATAGTGCTTGGTCCCCGCAGCATTGAAGCGCGAACCGTGCGGCATGGTGCACGTGACCGTTTGGGCGACCTCGGTGTTCGTCGGTGTGAACACCACCGAGATGCTCGACGGCACCATCTCGCCGTGGAGGTTGAAGTTCGCCGAGAAGGTGTAGAGCCCATCTGGCGAAACGTCGATCGAGGCGGGGAACCAGCCCAGGGTGATCGCCGGCCCCACGAGCGTGTCCGGGCCAAGTTCATACTTCCAGAACTTCCCGTCCGGTGTTCCGTGGCCGGTGGTCATGTACATCCACTTGCCGTCGCGCGAGATCTGCAGGCCGTGCGGCCCTTCCATCTCGGTTGCCTCCACACCGATCGGGATCGACTTCTCCACGCGCGTGCCATCGGGACCGAAGCGCACGCGGTGCAACAGGTCGGCGGACTCGGCGCCCACATACACCCAGTAGTTCTCGGTGGGGCCCGTGGGTGCGGCCGGCGCGGCGGGTGGCTTCTGGTCCGGTCGCGTCCGGGGCGGCACGGACCTCGCCTGGGCTTCAAGGCTGATCCCGCTGAGCGTGAGCGCCAGCGTGGCTACCGATAGCGAGAACACTCGAGTCATCGTCACCTCACGTTTCGCGCACGACCGAGTCGGCTCCGGAAACGCTCCGGTCCCTGGCCCTCGACGCCGTCGCAGGCCGCCGTGGTCGGTCGAACACCAGAACCTAACCCGCAGCGCGCAGGCCGGGGGAGGGGATGATCCGTCAGCGTTTCTCCCGCACGCGACCCTCGGCCACGACCCGGAACCGGCCGTCTTCACGCGGGACGAGCTTGTACGCCATCTCGAAGGCGAAGGGCTCCTGACCCGGTCCGTTCGCCGCCGCGTACAGCTCAGAGAGAAGGTTCATCCGGAGGGTGTCACCGCCCCCCTGGAAGATTTCCGTCGCCCGGATGACGTACCCGCTCCGTGTCGCGTCGCAGCGCGGGGCACGTTGGTCGCCGTCACGCGCCGGATCACACGTGCCGCGGATCGTGCCGGCGCGGCGCAACGCCTCGCCTAACGCCGCGGGGAGTGAATCGCCGCCATCGGTGCCGGCACCGCGCGGCAGCCGGCGGACATGGGCGAGCAGGTACAGGTCCGGGCCCACGTCGAAGGCGGTGCGCACGGCGGCCTCGTACGCCGCCACCTGGCGCTCGACCGGCAGCTCGGCGACCGGCAGCCCGCCCGACCGCGACTGGTCGACGACGGGAGCGGGCGCGCTACATGCGGCCAGCAGGGCCGCGGTACTCATCGCCCGCGTCATCCACACCTCACGCCGCCGTCCTCGCGGTCCCGAACGTCGGCGCATGGTCAGCCTCAGGCGAACGTGCTCTTCACCACGAACCAGACGTTGGCTGGGCGTTCGGCCAGGCGGCGCATGTACCACGGGAACCAGTTCGAGCCGTACGAGATCAGGCAGCGCACGCCCACGCCGTCGGCGGTGAGGGCGCGCTGCTCGGCGCTCCGGATCCCGTAGAGCATGTGGACCTCGAACTGCTCCTTCGTCATCTGCATCGACCGCGCGCGTCCCACGAGCCGGTGCACGATGTTCATGTCGTGGGTGCCGAAGATCGGCATCGCCTTTCCTTCTTTGGAGGCAGCGAGCAGCGTCTCGCCGAGCTCCACGAAGGCGGCGTCCGTGTCCGCCTTCTTCGGGAAGGCCACGTTCGCCGGCTCGGCGTAGGCGCCCTTGACCAGTCGCACGACCGGGCGGAGGGGCATGAGCCGCTCCAGGTCCTTCGGCGTGCGATAGAGATAGGCCTGCATCGCGAGGCCCGTCTTCGGGTACACGGACTTCACGCGCTCGTACAACTCGAGCGTGCGATCCACGTACGACGAGTCCTCCATGTCCATCCAGATGAACGCGCCGTGTTCGTGCGCCGCCTGCGCGAGCGCCTCGAGCTGGCGGCCACACTCGGCCATGCTGCTGTCGAGCCCGAGTTGCGTGGGCTTGATCGAGATCACCGTGGAGAGCCCGCGACGCGCGACGTCAGCCATCGCGCTGATGTAGTGCTCGCGCACCTCGTCGGTGTTGCGCTCCCCGGTCAACGTCTCGCCAAGGCGCGTGATGATGCTGCCGATTCCGGCGGATTGCAGCGTCGCGGCGGCGCCGAGCGCGTCGCCGAGTTCCTCGCCGGGCATGAACTTGCGGACCGCACGACGGGCAAAGGCACGCTGCGTCATCTGTCGGGCCAGCCACGGGCTCTTCGACGCGCGCAGCAACAGGTTTCGGGCGATGGACATGGAGTGTACGCGGGGGTGGCGCTGCGCCGAACGGAGCCGGTGCAGGCACGGGGAAGCTAACGGCTTCTGCGGGTGCTCACCAACCAGCGCACGCCCTACCCGCAGCGCGATATGACCCGTCGTCCAAGGCTGCGAAGGACCAGCGGTACGGGTCCACCCGACGGCACGGGAAAACTCGTGGCCTTGGACCGGTCGCGGTTCCAGTCGACACCGGTGGTCAGGTTGCCGTCAGTATCCCAGGTGTAGCCGCGCTGCACGCCGTCGCGGGTTCGCACGAACTCCACGCGGGTCACTTCGCCCGTCGCATCCCGGGACCTCGCAAAGACCACAAGGGAGCTGCCGTCGGCGAGGCGTCCCTGCAAGCGGCGTCGCGACTGGCCACTGCTCGTTGTCCCGAGTGACACGCAGGCCAGCGCCTTGTCGGACAGGTTAGCGCGGATGTCCAGCAGCTCGCGCTGTGTCGCGCTCAGCGACGCAAACGCTGCTCCCTCGGGTTCCGGCGTTGGTTGCGAGAGGATCGCGGCGAGGAGGGCAGGGAGCAGGCCGATCACGGCGCCTTGAGGCGGGACGCGACCGCCGCCAGGACACGTTCCTCGAGTGCCCCCGTCGAGGAGCAGGAGATCGGGTCACCAAGCGGACCCGAGAAATCCTGCGCCCCGGCGGCGAGGGCGACGCGCAGCTCCACCGAGTCCGCGTGGACCTGACGCACCATGCCGAGCAGTGCGAGGGATACCTGGTAGACGTCGGCGGTGGCGCCGCGCGCGCCGGCGCCGCAATCGAGCCAGCGGGAGATCCGCTCCCCGCCCAGGCGTCGCTGCGTCTTGAGCTTGCCCGTTCCCACCAGCCCCGCGCCGGGCGCCCGGATCTCGAGCGGGATGCCTAACGACTGCAGGGCGCTGTCGACTTCGGCGAAGACACGATCCCGCGAGGCCGCGAGGACGCGGGCCTGCCCGGTGGTGTCCATCCACACCGGCGACCGGAAGCCCGGAAGGACCGCCGTGGCGCGCGGTTGC
The DNA here is from genome assembly GCA_016794735.1 of Gemmatimonadota bacterium. Lineage (GTDB taxonomy): Bacteria > Gemmatimonadota > Gemmatimonadetes > Gemmatimonadales > Gemmatimonadaceae > RBC101. The sequence continues at coordinate 21,638 of JAEUJK010000407.1, forward strand.
TGGGCGCCGATCGGGACGGCGGCCAGCGCCATCGCCACCCGCAGCGTCCACCTCATGGGAGCTGGGCGACCTGCTTCTCGATCGCCGTGCGCAACATGTTCTCGAGGCCGCCCGTGCTCCCGCACATGACCGGCGAGTTGGAAGTCCCCGAGTTGTCCTGCGCGCTCCCCACCAGTGCGATCCGGAGGCGGGTCGTCCCCTCTTCACCGGGGTCAAGGAACAACAGCAGCGGCATCTGGACGCGGTGTGTGTCCGCGCGCGGGCCGGTCATGTTGGAGCCGCACTCCAGGAACCGGGACAGGGCCTGTCCGGCGAGGTTGCGGCTCCGAATGAGCTTGGCCGCGCCGAGCATCCCGTTGGCGGAGTCCGAGACATCGATCGGGATCTTGTAGTTCTGGAGGACCATCGTCGCGGCGGTGAACACCTTCCCGGGCGCTGCCTTCACGGGTCGGGTGTCGCCGATGGTGTCCATCACGACCTGGGCCCCAAAGGCGGGCAGCGCCACTCGCAGCCGGGCGCGCTGGGCCTCGGCGGTGACACCAATCAGGGGCAGGGCGGCCAAGGCAAGGAGAAGGTGGCGCATGCGCATCACGGAGTTTGGGGCTTGGCGGGACGGGCGCCGCGCCGCGCGACGCGCACGTCCGGGGCGCCCACGCCGTCCACGAGGGCGCGGCGGAGGTGGTCCAGCACGGCACTCGTCGTACTGTCGCCCACGAGGTTTGTTCCGTCGAACGGATCGGCGGCGAGGTCGAACAGGTTCTCCTCCCCACGGCCCTCCACGAGGTACTGGTGCGTGGAGCTGAAGGAGGAATACAGCGATCCCCACGAGGTCGGCCACCCCTCGGTCGCGGTGCGGGCCCACCGGTGCTTCTCCGTCATCGCGAGGACCGTCGGGGTGGTGCTGGTGTCGCGTGCGGCATCGAGCAGCGAACGCCCCGGGAACGGCGAGGTCTCGGTCGGGAACACCATCTGCATGAGCGTCGCCGGGATGTCGCGGATGCTCACCACCGCTTGGCTGCGCCCGACGGGGACCGTGGTGCCGGGGCCCACCACCACCAGGGGGACCTGCAGGGCCTGCCGGTAGAGGCTGCGATTGTGCCCGAACAAGGTCGGCCCGCGCTCGCCAAATTCCTCGCCGTGGTCCGACGTCACGATCACGATCGTGCGGTCGAGCTTGCCCCGCTCGCGGAGTGCCTGGAGCAACTGGCCCAGCGAGTGATCCGCGTAGGCAATCCCGCCGTCGTACATGTCGCGCAGCTGGCGGACCACCGACGTGTCGGCCGACGTGAGCGTTTCATCGGCCCAGTACCGCGTTCCCGCGGGGGCAAAGAGGGTGTCGAAGGGCGCCGGGGCCCGATACGGCTCGTGGGCGTCGAAGTAGTTGAGCGCGGCCATGAACGGGCGGTCACCACGGTCGTCCAGCCACGAGAGGAACG
>JAEUJK010000431.1 GCA_016794735.1 Gemmatimonadota bacterium
CCCGCAGCGCACGAGGGTACGCTGCGGGGTGCGTCGCACCTAATTGGCTGCAGCGAGCGCGCGCACCGTACCCGCGTCCTCGCGTGATGGTGCCAGGGGGCGGGCCAGCGTGCCGGTGCAATTCCCCGTCGTCGAGAGCCCGACGGAGGAGCGGAGCACCAGCATCGCGTCGACACTCGTGAGCTTGCCGTCGCAATTGGCGTCGCCGTTGGGAAAGAGCGTGCGCCCACCCGCCGGATGTACGCCAACGATGGCTTGCTGAATGACCAGCGCATCCTGGGCCGTGAGCTGCCCGTCGCCATCCACGTCACCGCGCCGGACCGCCGTGGTCGCCCCCGGACGAATGGCCCACGCCCCGCGCGCAAAGGTGGCGGCGTAGATCGTGCCGCTGGTGGGCGCCCACACGAGGTCGTGCACGATCGTCGCCGGCATCCCTGGCGGGCCCTGGGTCCAGGTCGCCCCGTTGTTCGATGTCTGGAGGACGCCGAAGTCGGTGCCCACCAGCAGCGTCGACGACCCCGGCACCAGCAGGGCGGTGTGCACGGCCACGTCCGGCAGGCTCGTCCCGATCCCGCTGTTGAACGAGTTGGCCCCGTCGAACGTCTCCGTCACCTTGGGCGCACCCAGCGTGGTGGCCGTGGCGATGGCGTGCGCCGGATCCTGCGGGTCGACGATGATGCGGCTGAAGCGCCGGTTCGTCCCGAAGACAAACTGCCGAAAACTCTGCCCGCCGTCCGCCGTGACGATGATGACGCCGTCGCTGGTGCCGGCGTAGATGACGTTGGGATTGCTCGGGGCGACCGCGATCGTCGTGATGATCCCCGATCCGCGCGTGGCGTCCGTGGTGAGCGGGGTCCACTGATCGCCCTCATTGACGGTGCGGTAGAGGCGCTGCGTGCCGAAGTAGAGGGTACTTGGCGCCGCAGGGTTCATCACGATCGGTCGCGGCAGCCCGGCGCGTTCGCCCTGCGGGAAGATCCCGTTCATCGCCAGCTCTTCCTTGTTCCCGCCCCGGCGCCGCATGATGAAGTTCGAGAACGAGTGCGTGACGAAGATCGTCGCGGCCGTGGTGGGATGGATCGCCGTGAACCCGCCATCGCCGAGTCCCGAGAGGTTGCTCCACACGGGCGATCCGGTGAAGTAGACGGCGCTGTTGTCCTGCAGCCCGGCGAAGAGCCACTGCCCCGACGGGTGCACCGACAACCCCGGGTAGATCTGCGCGATGGCCAGCCCGACGTTGAACGCACGCCACGAACGGCCGCCGTCAAACGATTGGTAGAATCCACCATCGGTTCCCGCGACCATGTGGTCGGGGTCCCGCGGATTGAACCCGACGTGGTGCCAGTCCACGTGTACGTTGCGCGCGGCCACCTGGAACGAGGTCCCGCCGTCAGACGACTGGAAGGCCCCGACCCCACCAACGAACATCCGGTTGCTGTTCTGCGGGTCGACGGCGAATGCCTGGTCGTAGTCCTGCTGCTCACCAATCGTGAAGGGATAGTCGTTCCCGTTGGTGTTGATGCCGACGCCAGGCAGCGCGCTCCACTGCTGCACCGTTTCTTCCCAGCGGAAGATCCCGATGAACCGGCGGGTCTGGAAGTCGCCGGTGTAGGCCCACAGGCGCGTCGGCGCGGCCGGGGAGACAGCGAGGGTGATCCGGGCAGGGGTGGTCGCGCTCGCCAGTGGGGTGGGCAGGGAGGTCCAGCTCTGCCCGCCATCAACGGAGCGCATCACCGTCGTCGCCGGCGTGGTGCTCGTATTCACCCGCGCGGCGTACCAGACCGCGGGGTTGGTGGGGTGCTGCACCACCGACGTCACGAAGGCCGCGATCACCTGGTTCCACGACACGCCGCTGTTCAGCGAGAGGTACAGGCCGCGATTCGTGGCGGCGAGGATGCGCGAACTCGTGCCACTCCCCGCGGTGGCGCGGTCCACCACGAGGCCATAACCGTATGAACCCACCAGCGGGTTGTTGGCCGGTGACTGCCACGTGCGCCCGCCGTCCGACGAGCGCAGGACGCCACAGCCGGATTGTGTGAACCCGCGCGCATCTCCCGTGAGGGCGTACGCCAGGTCAGGTTGGACAGGATCGAACACGACGGCACCAGTGGACATCGTGCACTGCGCGTCGCTGGTCGGCGCCCACGTGTGCCCGCCGTTGCTGGTGCGCCAGATGCCGCCCTGCGAGCCGATGAGGATCGTGCCGCCGTCGTTGGGATGCACGGCGACCGCGTTGATCCGGCCGCCCTTCAGTTCACCGGCATAGACGGCGCCAAAGGCATCCTGGTTCATAGACAAGCCGGCCGGGCCCACGGAACGCCATCCCGGATCCGCGAACCCGAAGGCTGCGTGGGGCATCGCGGCGATCGTGCGCCACTGGTCAAAGAACGCGCCGTCGGCAATCACCCCCGCGGGGCCGGCGCGGTGCTGCAGGAAACTCTCGCGCCAGGCGCGGCGCTCGACGGCATCGTCGTCATGCTGGGCGGTCGCGGTTGCCGGGCCCAAACAGAGGGCTGCAACGGCGAGGGTCAGCCAGCGAGTGGCGGTCAGGGTCATGGCAGCACGCGAAAGGCGACAGGGTTGCTCGTGCGGTCCGCGACACGCACGGTGATGTCATAGGTGCCCGGCATGAGGGGGCGGGGCGGGCCGCCGCCGGGCGGGGCATAACGCTCGGGAAGGGTCACGCGGATCTCGGTCCCGTCCGCATTCCCGGGGACACTCGCAAAGAGGACCGGGCCCACCGCGACCTCATGCAGCGCTTCGCCGGCCTTCCGAAACCGTCCGCGAAGCACGAGTTCATGCAGCGCGTTCGGCGCGAAGCGCACCGAGTCGGGGGTCACGGACTCCAGGGACACGGCGCCTCCCGCGGAGTTGCTGTCGGTCGTTTGCCTCGGCAGGGGTTGGGCAGCGCCCTGGTCCGCGGAGCGGGCCTGGCAGGCCGGCAGCGCGAGGACGGCAAGGAGGTACCAGCGCATCCTAGCGGCCCTCCGTGGCCAGGGGCGGCAGGATCGCGATGCCACGCTGGTCGCTGCCGTCGACGCCCGCGGCCTGCGTGAAGGCAAGGCGCAGGTCTCCCGGCGACGCCCCCAGGCGCTCGAACGTGATGGCTGCCAGCTGCCCATCCGGGAATCCCCCGGCCTGGAATCCGGCGACCCGCACCAGCGCCTGGCCCTCCCCGTTCACGACCACCGTTCCGCCGCCATCGGACACATCACCAACGAACCGCAGCAGGCGCGGGTCATACGTGATCGCGCCCGTGAAGGAGGCGAGGGTGCCACTGATCGTCCGCACGCGCACCGTGAGGTGCTGCGGCAAGTCGGGTGGCGTGGACAGCTCGAGCCGGGCGCCCAGCTGCGTTGCCGGGGCGAGCTCGGTTGCGCGTGGGGCCGCCTGTCCCGTCTCGCGGCATGCGCCGACGACTCCCAGGCAGGCCAGCGTTCCCCAGAAAGCAGCACGTCTCATCGGAAGATCACCGGGAAGTAGGTGGAGGTCAGCAGGGGGAAGATGTCGGTGCCATCGGGGGCGCTCGCATCGAGCGCGGTCACGCGCAACATGAGCTGTGCCCCGGCTGGACCGTTGAGCAGCGTCACCCGTCCAAAGGACAGCGGCTGCGTGATGGGCGTCGTGGCGACGACGCTGAAGCGCATCGGCCCGCCTTCCATCTGGACCGCCGTCACCTGCACGCCAGGGTTGGTCACCGTGAAGGGATTGAACTGCGGGGTGAAGTCCTGCGAGTTGACGGTGACGAACACCGAGAAGCTCCCGACCGCCGTGCCCCGCGGGAGCAACACGAGGTCGATGTCAGTGGACCCGCCCCGCAGCGTGAAGCCGGGCAGCGAGGCGCCGACGATGGGGCCGTCCGCGGTTCGGGGCACGATCACCAGCACCGAGTCGGAACCAGCCGGGATGGCCGCCGACACCCAGCTCTGGCCCTCCGCCATCCCTTGCATGCGGCCCTGGGCATCCACGCTGACGCGCGACGGGGCGCTGGAGCGGAACTGCGGCGGCAGGGCCGCGGACACCACCGGCGTGAACGCGCCCCCACTGTTGAGGATCACGATCTTCTGGGCCGTGGTGCCGTAGACGATCGTCGAAAGGAAGATTGGTTGTGCGGCGACCGCCGCGACGCCGGTGGTGACAAACGACAAGGTGTAGTTACCGATCCCACCGGTCAGGCTGAGCGCGGTGAAGGTCGCCCGGCCATTCACCGGGGCCACGCTGCCACCGGCGGCAATCGTCGCCGTGCCACCCACCACGCTGGCCACCACGGGGGCCGTGGCACCCGTGGCGACATTCCCGGCGACGTCGCGCAACTCGATTACCGGCGGCACCACCATCGGGGCACCAATCGCTCCACCGATCGGTTGCTGCACGATGGCGGCGCTACTCGGGTCGCCCGCGGCCAGCGTGAAGGACGCGCTCGTCGCGGCGGTGACGCCCGGGGCGGTGAAGGTCAGCGTGCGCGCGCCGATCGTGCCGGACAGCGACAGCCCCGCGAACGTCGCGTTGCCCGACGCCGCCGTGACCGTGCTCGTTCCGCTCAACGTTCCCCCGCCCGACGCGAGGGCCACGCTCACCGCCAATGTCGACGAGGTCACGACATTGCCCGCGGCGTCGCGGATGTCGACGACCGGCTGCGTGGTGAACGGGACCGCGACGCGAGCGCCGGCCGGTTGCGTGCGCACAACCAGCTGGGTCGGCGTCCCCGGCGTCACCGTGACCGCGAGCGGCGACGACACGACACTGCCGACCGCGGCGGTGATGTTCGCCGTGCCCACGAGGGCGGCGGTGATCGTGCCATCGCTCACGCGCGCAATCGCCTGGTCCGATGTCGCCCAGGTGATCGACTGGCCAGAGAGCTGGCGTCCATCGCTCGTGAAGACGGACGCGGTAACCGTCGACGTGGCCCCCGACGCGAGCGACAGGGGGCTGGTCAGGCTCAAGGTGACGCGAGCCGGGGTGTTGTCGGGTGGTGGGGGAGGTGGGGTGACGCTTCCGCCGTCACCCCCTCCGCCACAGGCCATCAATAGGACGCTCAGCGCCATGAGCGTCGTGCGGACCACCTTCACCATGGAAATCTCCGGATGAGGCGGGTCGCTGGATCGCGACCCATCCGGATGTCAGGCGCGGCAAGCGGCCGCCGCGGCTCACGCCGCGGGACCGGAGTTCATCAGGCAGTCTGTGTCGATGGAACCGGTCGGACGGGTGCGAAATCCCCAGCGATCCCGTCCGAACCCGGTGGGCGGGCTAGCGCCGCGGCCGGCCGCTCGGTGCGTTCAACCGCGTCTTGCTCCAGATCACGATCGCCGTGCACGACGACTGTCCCGCCATCTGGAACTGCGCGGGCACGCTCGTGCCGTTGTAGACCTCGATCGCACCCACTTCCCAGGGCGGGATGATGCGGTCCACGTCGCCCGGGAAGATGGCTTCCCACGAGGAACCGTCGATCCAGTACTTCACGCACCCGCCTAACGCATTGCGCGTGCTCTGGATGACGTAGTCGTTCCCCGACGGCACCACGCGCAACCCGGGGATCGTGCGGAACACGTCTGTCAGCAGGTTGGGCGCCCGCTTGGCGAGGTCGTCACCCGAGACGAAGTACCCGAAGCCCTGCTTCTTGCGCTGCGTATACCCGACCTTGTCGAGCCCCGCATCCGCATCCGCGGTCACCTTCACTTCGGCCAGCACGGTCGCCGCGCGATCCATCTTCACCTCGGCGCGCGCGGCCATGCGCGTCGTCAGTTCCACGGCTTGCTCCACCGGCGCAAAGCCGATCTGGCGCGCGACCAGGGTCTGCGTGCCGGACGGCAGTGAGTCGATGCGGAACTCGCCGCCCGCCCCGGTGAGCGTCATCCCTGGCGTGCCCAGCACGTCCACGCGCGCACCGACAATCGGCGCACCGGCCGCATTCACCACGCGGCCCGTCAGCACGGCCTGTCCACGCTGCAGCGTGGCCGCGGAGAACGACTTGCCGACGGCTGCTTCCTTCTGGCGTGCAGCGGCCGAGTCGCCCGTGGCGACGGCCACCGTGTTGGCGTTGCCGATCTTGAGCCCCTGCACCATGAGGGCCTCGCCCTCGAACTTCACGCGCACCTCGGAGGTCGTGATCCCCTTGAGGTCCGCCTGCAGCGTTCCCTCGAACGCCAGCGGGAGCCCGCAGATGCGATACACGCCGTCCTCGCCGCTCACGGCGTCGCGACGCCGCGGGAGGCGGCGCAGGTTGGCGTTGATCGACATCTCTTCCCAAACGACGGAAACCCGGCCGCCCTTCACCGGTTCATCGGTGTCCGCATCGAGCAAGCGCCCGATGATGGCGCCCGGGCCGAGGGCGCGTCGCGCCGCCGGGCACGACGCCTCGACGAGGGTCGGTCCCGCCGGGATCGACAGCTGGATGCTCTCGATCCCCTGGTCGCGCAGCTCGATGTCGTTGGTCACCATCGCCATCCCGATCGAGTCGAGCAGGACGTGCGACACGCGCACCTTGTACGTGCCCGGCGGGATCGAGTCGACGCGAAAGACGCCCTTGTCGGTGGTGGTGGCGGCGCGCGACGTCCCTTCCACCGCCACAAGTGCACCCGCCAGCGGGCCCATGTGGACGGAATCGAACACGGTCCCGAACAGCGTGGCCATCGGGACCCGCGGCACCTGCACCGGTGTTTCGACCGGCTTGGCGGCGGTGTCGGCGGCCGGCTTCTTGGTGGTGTCCGGCTTTGGTGCGGGCGGCGTGCGCACAGGCTGGCGTGCCGGCGGCACCGGCGGCCGTCGTGGCGGCTGCTGCGCTTCAGCGCCCCACACAGCAACAAGGCTGGCGAGCGTGGTCAGCAGGGAGCGACTGGAGCGGCGGGAGGCGAACATGCGGCACGTACTCGGAGGGACGAAACGCCTTGGGGCCGTTCAAGATACGGCTCGTCGGCCAACTCAGGCAGTACCGCGGGGCCGGGGCGAGGTTCCCCCGGGCGGCCCCCGCCGACGCCCCCAGACCCGACGCACGCAACCCGTCGGTCCCCACGGCTGTCGAAGCGGCATCCAAACCCGACCTCGACCCGCATGCGCACCCGCCGCGCGACGTTCCTCGCCACCCGTGCCGTGGGGTGCTTCCTCCTGGCCGCGGCCGTCCCGCTGACCGCCCAGGAACGCGACGTGGTGTTGGGGCTCCGCGAGGTTGCCCGGCCGCTCGCCGACAGCGCGGCCCTCTTCCGCACACTCGGCGCCGCCGCCCAGCGGGCACGGGTGATCGGGCTCGGCGAAGCGACCCATGGGCAACACGAAGCGTTCGACCTCAAGCGGCGCCTCACCATGGCCTTGATCCGCAGCCATGGCGTGCGCGTGGTCGCGTACGAGGCGAGCGCATCGCGCGCACGGCGCATCGACGAGTGGATTCAGGGCGGCCCGGGCAATCTCCCCGAGGTCATGGGTGGGTTCGGCATGCTGATCTGGTCCATCGAGGAAAACGCAGACCTGCTGCGCGACCTGCGCGCGTGGAACGCTCGCGCCGCGGCGACGGATCGGGTGCGCTTCATTGGAGTGGACGCGCAGGATGGCGAGGCGGTCGCCGGCCGGCTGCGCCAACTGCTGGGCCCGACGCGCGCCTCGCTGGCCGATCGCATCGACACCCTGGTCGCACGCAGCACCGCGGTCACCCAGCGCCTGTACCAGGGACAACGCGGCGGCTTCGACTCGCTGCAGGTCGAGGTGGCGGGAGTGAGGCGCACGCTGCGTGCATTGGAGACAAACCATCCGGAGCATCGCGAACTCTCGTGGCGCGCCGCCGAACTGCAGGCGCACCTCGGGATGTTCGGCACCGCCGGTGGCCGTGATCGCGCCATGGCCGAGCTGCTCCTCGCGCAACTTGCACCCGGGGAACGCGCCGTGCTCTGGGCGCACAATGGCCACATCAAGCGGAGTGCCCTCGATTTCATGGGGACGACCGACCTGGCGATGGGCGGCCACCTCGCCGAAGCTCTGCGTGACGGCTACTACGCCGTGGGGTTTGCCTTTGGCTCCGGTGGGTTCCAGGCGAATGCGCCGGACAGCAGCGGGCGGTGGGGGTATCGTCGCTACCAGCACCAGGCACCGGCGATGGGCTCGCTCGAAGCGACGCTGGCGGCGGCTTCCCTGGGCGACTTCTTCGTGGACCTGCGTGCCCTGCGCACCGGCACGCCGCTCGAGCTATGGATGCGGGCCCCGCACGGACATCGATGGTGGGGCGGCTACAACGTTCCGGACGATGCCGACGCGCGCACGCGAGATGCGTCGCAACTCATGCCGATGGTGCCTTCGCGGGACTACGACGGCCTCGTGTTTCACGTGCGGACGACGCCGGCCACCCCGGTTGATCGCACGCGAATCCTTCCTTCGCGACCGTAGCCGGGCCGCTCGCCACGGTGTGGTGGCGCGGGACGGTACCGGCCCGTAACGTCAGCGTCCCGCGGTGTCGTGTCCTGCGTCCCTGCGGCCGATCACCCTTGCCACCACCGGCCATGGAACAGAAAACCGCCCACGATTTTGACCAGGAACTCCTGATCCTGTTCGACGCCTACGTTCACGGCGGCATCGATCGTCGCAGCTTCCTCGACCAGGCCGCCAAGTACGCCGTCGGTGGGGTCACGGCGGCCATGCTGCTCGAGCAGTTGAGCCCCAAGTTCGTCGAGGCGCAGGTCGTGCAGCACTCGGACGAGCGGATCGTGCAGGAACACATCGAGTATCCGTCGCCCAAGGGCTACGGCACCATGCGTGGGTACCTCGCGCGTCCCAGCGCTGGTGGTCGTGCACCCGGCGTCCTCGTGATCCACGAGAACCGCGGCCTCAACCCGCACATCGAGGACATCGCACGCCGCCTCGCGGTCGACGGTTTCGTGGCGTTTGCGCCGGACGCGCTCTTTCCGCTCGGCGGATACCCGGGTGACGAAGACAAGGCGCGCGAGGTATTCCCCAAGCTCGACCAGGCGAAGACCCGCGAGGACTTCATCGCGGCGGCGCACTTCCTCAAGGCGCGACCCGAGTGCACCGGGAAGATCGGGGCGGTCGGGTTCTGCTACGGTGGCGGGATGGTGAACTTCCTGGCGACGCAGCTGGGCACCGACCTCTCGGCCGGCGTCGCGTTCTATGGATCGTCGCCCAACACGGCCGACGTCCCGAAGATCAAGGCGCCGATCATGATCCAGTCCGCCGAGAACGATCCGCGGATCAACGCGAGCTGGCCGGAATACGAAACCGCTTTGAAGGCCGCGGGGGTGACGTACGAGCGGCACCTGTACCCCGGGACGCAGCACGGATTCAACAACAACACCACGCCGCGCTTTGATGCGGCGGCCGCGAAGCTCGCGTGGGATCGCACGGTGGCGTTCTTCCGACAAAACGTGAAGTGACGCCCTGCTGCGTGTAGCAGAACGATCCGGGGCCCGGTGTCGAGTGCACGACACCGGGCCCCGTTCCGTGCAGGCCTGCCCGTCGTTTCACGCGGTGGTCGCGTGTGTGGTTCACGGCATGGCGCCACGCCGCACGAGCTGCTTCACCTCGGCGATCGTCTCGGGGAGCATTGAGATGTCAGCGTGATCGCCGCGCGGTAGCACGACCTTCCGTGCGCCGGGCCACCATGCGGCGATCCGATGTGTCGCGTGCAGCAACTCGCGATCGTCGATGCCGATGATGGCGAGGGCCGGGATCCGCAGTCGCGAGATGCGGGTCGAGTCCACCATGAGGCCCGGGAACGCCTCGATCGACGCGACCATGGCCGGCAAGTCGTTGGCGGCGACGATCTGTTGCGCCACGGGCTCGATGACCGAGTCCGGCCAGGTCGGCATGATGAACTTGAAGAACGACGTCAGCCCCTTGCCACCCTTGAGCTGTGCCACGTGCGGGGTGAGCGCCCGGGTGAGTGACGCGGAATCCGGCCAGAACGGCCCCGCGACGAGTCCCGCGGTCAACACACGGTTGGGAACGGCAAGGGCGATGTTGGCCGTCAGCACCGCACCCATCGAATACCCGACGACATGTGCCGCTGGAACCTTCAGGTGATCCATCAGGGCGATGATGTCGTTGACCATCGGTCGCCCGTAGTCTGACTGCCTCGCGAACTTCGTGCTCTTGCCGAAGCCACGCACGTCCGGCACGATCACGCGATGGGTTGCGGCGAGCGAGTCGGCCATCGCGGCCCACATCTCCACGCGGTCGGTGTACCCGTGCAGCAGGATCACGGGTGTTCCCCTGCCGAGGTCGCGATACCGCAACGTGAGGTCGCCGGCGACCATGTACTGGTCCTTCGCGTCGAGCAGCGTGGGTGAGCTGCCGCGCGTCACCTTGGCGAGCCCTGCCGCCGAGGCGGCGTTGCCCGGGAAACGCTGCAAGTCCTCGCGATAGGTCGATGCGGCGTCGGCCGTGCGACCGATGCGCTCGAGGAATGCACCCAGGTCCTGCCGTACGGGCACCGACCACTCGGGCGGCTCTCCGTACACCAGGGCGTCTTCCTGGCGCACCGCGTCGCGCAGCGCAGCCTCGGCGTCCCCCACGTGGTGCTCGGCGGCCGCGATGTAGCCCGTGAGCACGGTGCGGGCGATCGCCAGGAGCGCATCCGCACGATTGAACTCGATGCGCAACGGGACGCGATTGACCACATCGAGCATACGTTCGAGCGAGCGAAGTTCGGCACGAGCGCGCTCCACCTGGCCTGACGCGACGAAGGCTCGTCCGCGCGCATAGTGCCACACCCCGCGCGCGTAGTGCAGCGAAGAGTCCGGTGCCGGCGCGTCGAGCACCGACTGCCACCGCGCGAAACGCACCTTGAACTGCAGGTGACGCGTCACGTGGTTCTGGGCGAAGCCCATCCCCGGCGCGTGAAGGATCGCGGCCGGCACGATCCCGGCCATCCGTTCTGCCGCACTGATCGCCTGGTCGGCGCTCCCCAGCATGCTCGCGGCAAACGCCAGGAAGTCGTAGTTGTGCGGATAGTATCCCGCGATGTACCCCGTGAGCCCCGGCTTCTGGTCACGGATGAACGACTCGTCGGCGTGCACCGCGTGTTCGTTCGCCTTGATGGCATCGGCGTACCGGCCGAGGCGGATGTAGATGTGCCCCGGCATGTGCACCAGGTGCCCGGCGCCAGGCATCAGCGATGCGAGTCGCTCGGCGCACGCGAGCGCGCGTTCGGGAAAGTGCGCCTCCACGGCATGGATGTAGAGGTGGCACGCTCCCGGATGCGACGGCGCGGTCGCGATCACCTGCTCGAT
>JAEUJK010000462.1 GCA_016794735.1 Gemmatimonadota bacterium
GACCGAGTTCGGGCGCCCGCTGATGAACTCGACCTTCACCCTGGCGCTGGTGGTGGGCCTGTCGGTGAGCGACATCTCGCGGAACGCGATCAACCTGGGGTGGGAGGCGATCACGCTGCCCAACCCGGTCTTCGAGGGCGATACCATCTACGCCCAGTCGGAAGTGCTGGCCAAGCGGGAGTCCAAGTCGCGCCCGACCATGGGGATCGTGACGGTGAAGTCCACCGGGTACAAGCAGGATGGCACGGTGGTGCTGGAGTTCACGCGCTCCGTGATGGTGTACAAGCGCGGCCATGCGCCGGTGCGCCCCAACCCGGTGATTGCCGGGTGACGCTCCCGCTGGAGGGGCTTCGCGTCGTCGCCGTCGAGCAGGCGGTGAGTGCGCCGTTCTGCACGCGGCAGTTGGCCGACATGGGCGCCGATGTCATCAAGGTGGAACGGCCGGACGTCGGCGACTTTGCGCGCGAGTACGACCATGTGCTGCGCGGGGAGTCCGCGTACTTCGCCTGGCTCAATCGCGGCAAGCGCAGCGTGGAGCTCGACATCCGCTCGGAACCGGGGCGATCGCAACTGGGTGCGCTGGTGCGTGGAGCGGACGTCTTCGTCCACAACCTCGTGCCCGGGGCGGTGGAGCGCCTGGGCCTCGGCTACGACACGTTGCAGGCGGTCGCGCCGCGGTTGGTGTGGGTGGGGATCTCGGGCTTTGGTCCCGATGGGCCGTACCGCGATCGGAAGGCGTACGACATGCTGGTCCAGGCCGAAGCGGGGATTGTCTCCGTCACCGGAACGGCCGACGCGCCAGCGAAGGTGGGGATCAGCATCGCCGACATCGGCAGCGGCATGTATGCGTACTCGAGCATCCTGGCGGCGCTTCTCCGGCGCGCCCAGACCGGGGAAGGGAGTCGCATCGACATCTCGATGTTCGAGTGCATGACGGAGTGGATGGTACCGCCGCTGTACACGTGGCTCGGGGCCGGACGGGTGCCCGCGCGCGCCGGCGTGCGCCACAACATGATCGTGCCGTATGGGGCGTATGCCTGCGCGGACGGCGATGTGTTGTTCGCGATCCAGAGCGATGGCGAGTTCCGTCGGTTGGCCACGGCGGTGTTGTTGCAGGCGGAGTTGGCGGATGACCCGCGCTTTGCCACGAACGCCGAGCGGCTCGAACATCGGGCGCTGCTCGAGGCGTTGATCGAGGGGGTGTTCTCTGCGTTGACGGCGGCGGAGGTGGTGGCCCGCCTCGACGCAGCCGGGCTCGCGAGTGCGCGGGTGAATGACGTGCCCGCCGTGGCCGGACACCCGCAGCTGGCGGCGCGCGGCCGCTGGGTGGAGGTCGGAAGTCCCTCGGGCGTCATCCCTGCGTTGCGACCGCCGCACAACATCGCCGGGGTCGAGTCAGCCATGGGGCGCGTGCCGGCGTTGGGCGAGCACACCGCGGACGTGCTCGCGACGCTCGACTCGCTCCGCGACGGCACATGACGCGCGCCTTCGGCGCGCAAGCGCGATCGGTATGGCAGGACCTCAGCACATGATCCCCGTGTTTCAACAGCACCCTTCGAGGAACTCGAACATGAAGACCCGTTTCGTCGTCGCGATGTTCTTGCTCGGCGCTGCGGCGACTGCGTCCGGCGCGCAATTGCAGAGTCGCCCGGTGCCCAACCGCGGCGTGGAGTCGTTCACCTTCCAGTCGCCCTCGATGGGCGTGCGCTTCTCCCTCAACGTCGGGATGCCCTCGGACTACAAGCCGGGAGATGGGAAGAAGTACCCGGCGTTGTTCGTGACCGACGGCGACTTTGCCTTTGGCAGTGTGTACGAGGCGGCGGGCACCCTCGCCGGCGCGATCACCCCGGTCTTCGTAATCAGCGTGGGCACTGCACTGGCCGAGGGAGAGGAAGAGCACACCAGGCGACGGATCTACGAGTTCTCGCCCCCCGGCTGGGACCGCAAGGATACATTCGGCGAACTGGTCTCCCAGTTCTGCCAACGGTTCAAGTCGCCTGAGGGGAGATGCACCGGCGGGGCCGGCAAGTTCCTGCATGCGATCGCCACGGAGATGATCCCGCTGCTCGCGGCGCGTTTCCCGATCGACACGGCGCAGCTTGGCCTCTTTGGACTTTCCGCCGGCGGCTTCTTCACCTCCTGGGTGATGTTCCAGCAGGAGTCACCGTTCAGGAAGTACATCATCTCGAGCCCGGCCATGGCGTACGGGCGCGGCGAGATCTATCGCCAGGAGGCGGCGTGGGCCAAGGCGCACAAGGACCTCCCGATTGGGGTGTATCTCGCGTCCGGTGTGCTCGAGGCCGCGGACGCGCAGCTGGAAGGTGTAGGGGAGATCGTCAGCGGGATGTCGCGTCTGGCCGGCCTGCTTGCCGGCCGCAACTACCCCGGGCTCAAGATGACGGTGGAGTACCACCCGGGCATGGGGCACACGGACGTCGTGGGAACGACGGTGGTGCGCGGCCTGCGAACCCTCTACGCCAGGTAGGCGCACTCGAGGTTCAACCGCCGGCTGTGTCGAGTTGGGGTGACGGGCGCGTCCCGGCGCAGCGTCAGGGGATGCGCTCGTAGGTAGCGAAGGTCACGCCGGTCGTCTTGCCGGCGCCGTCGTCCCGCATGTACATCACCGCGATCGTGTTGCCATCGGGCGAGAGCACGTTGGTGAGCAGCTGCGTGACCTTGCCGTTGTTCTTGTTGACGATCTCGTTGATTCGGTCGGTAATGCGCGTGACGGCGGCGTGGGTCTGCCCGCGGTTCCCCGTCACCGGCATGTCCTTGCCGTCGAAGTCGGTCGTGTACCACCAGGTGGTGGTGTCGCCGCGCGCACTCACGGACTGGATGGTCACCTTCATCCCCGCGGCACCGTGCGGCTCGTAGGTCATGATGTTCGAGCTGGGGGCCGGCGCGTCGGACTTGAGCTTCCACCGACCGAACCGCGGATTGGCTTGGGCGCCGACCGGAGCAGAGAGAACCGCCAGGGTCGCAACGGCAAGGAGGGTGGTGCGCATCGGGAAGGTCACGGGACCGTTGGGGTGGGCTTCTTGCTCGACAGGTCGGCGACCATCGCCTCGAATGTCTTGCGCTGCGCGTCGTCCGAGCTCACGAGGGTGGTCATGCGGTCGAAGGCCTGCTGTGTGAGCCCGTGCGCCCGAAGCGCGGCTGCGATGTCCTTGCGGAGCTGGTCACGCAGCCGAGCCTGGTCTTCGATCTTCTTGTTCCGCGGGTTCGCCATTTCCGCGTGCGCCTTGTCGCGAATCTCCGAGACGGCGACCCACGCCTTGACGTAGGCGGTCATTGAGTCCGGCTGGGGGGTGACAACGGGGCTTGCCTGGGCGTCGGCAGGAGAGCCGGAGAGGGCCAGGGAACTAAGGCTCAGGCAGAGCAGGAGGAGGCCGCGCATGGCTTCGGTGAGGTGTCCTTCGACGCCCGTCCAGACAGCATGGTCCGACGTGGTCACAGGAGTCGCGTCGGAATGTGAGGGGCGGGTACAGGGGCGTCAACTTATCTGCATGTGTGGCTTGCGGATACGTGGTGCAGGACCGAAGTTTTTCGATTGGCTGGACCGGTACGTCGAACACCCCTTCCGAGGCGTGGCATGAAGACTTTCGTGACGACCGCGGCGGCACTTGGTGCGCTGCTGTTCCTCCCGGACCCTGGCGTAGCCCGTCCTGTGCCGCCGAAGAGTGCGAAGATCAACGCCGGGGAGCTCAACGCGGTCGTCAAGCAGTACTGCCAGGGGTGTCACTCGGATCGCCTCAAGCGCGGCAACCTCACCCTCGCATCGTTCGACGTCGCGCGCCCGCACGAAAGCGCGGAAGTTGCCGAGAAGGTGATCGGCAAGCTCCGCACGGGGATGATGCCACCGCCGGGTTCCAAACGACCGAGTGCCGATACAGTCGCCGCCCTCATCGATGCGCTCGAGAGCCAGCTCGATTCCGTGGCCGCGGCGCATCCCGATCCGGGGTATCGCACCTTCCAGCGGCTCAACCGCCCCGAATACGAAGCCGCGGTCCGCGACCTCCTGACCCTCAAGGTCGACGCGTCGGCCTACCTGCCGCCGGACACCAAGAGCGAGAATTTCGACAACATCGCCGACGTCCAGACGTTGTCCCCCATGTTGCTCGAGGGATACCTGCGTGCCGCGTCGGACATCAGCTGGCTTGCGGTTGGCAATCCCCGCGCGACCGCTGCCGCCGCGACGCTGACGGTACCGCGCACCGCGTCGCAGGTCGATCACGTCGAGGGCACGCCGTACGGAACGCGTGGTGGCGTGTCTGACGTCCACGTCTTCCCCGCGGACGGGATGTACGCCTTCACGCTGAACTTCTTCCACGAGACCACGGGGGCGTATGCCGGTGGCCTGGTGCGTGGCGAGGCCGTGGAAGTGTCGATCGATGGTGAGCGCGTGGCACTGGTCTACCTCGATCGCCACATGCACGCGTCGGATCCCAATGGCGTCTCCATGGCGACGGAGCCCGTGAAGGTGACGGCCGGACCGCATCGTGTGTCGGCGGCGTTCGTCCCGCCGGCGTTCCAGGGCGTCGTGCAGGACCTCATCTCGCCCCTCAAGTGGTCGCTCAACAGCACTTCGAACGCGACCGCGTATGGCTTCACGCTCCTGCCGCACCTGCGTGACCTCGTCATCAACGGGCCGCTGCAAACGTCCGGGGTGTCCGAGACGCCGGTCCGCAAGCACATCTTCACCTGCAAGCCGTCGAGCGAGACGGCCACGCGGCCGTGCGCGCGCACGATCCTCACGCGCCTTGCGACTCTGGCCTATCGGCGGCCGCTGAGCGAGAAGGACATCGCCGGGTTGCTGACACTGTACGACGACGGCGCGCGCAACGGTGGGTTCGAGAACGGCGTGCGCAATGCACTCGAAGGGATCCTCGCCTCGCCGGATTTCTACTTCCGCTTCGAGCGTGCGCCGGCCAACGCCAAGCCCGGCGCGGCGTGGAAACTCCGCGACGTGGACCTCGCCTCGCGCCTCGCGTTCTTCCTGTGGGCCTCGCCCCCCGATCGCGAACTGGTGAACGTCGCCGCGACGGGGCGCCTCTCCAACCCGGTGGTGCTGGAGCGGCAGGTGAAGCGCATGCTCGCCGATCCGCGCGCCGAGGCACTCGCCAGCCGGTTTGCGGCGCAGTGGCTGCGCCTTCCGGACCTCGCGGTGGTGCAGCCCGACGTGCGGCAGTATCCGGACTTCGATGAACAGCTCCGCGGCGCAATGCGTCGCGAGACCGAGCTGTTCTTCAAGAGCCTGGTGGACGAGGACAAGAGCGTGATGGACCTCTACACCGCGGACTACACCTACATGAACGGCCGCCTGGCGGAGCACTACGGCGTGCCGGGGGTCGCGGGTGATGAGTGGCGCAAGGTCACCTACTCCGATGGACGTCGCGGTGTACTCGGCCACTCCTCCGTCCTGACCCTCACGTCCCACGCTACACGCACCTCGGCAGTCGAGCGCGGCAAATGGGTGATGGAGGTGTTGCTCAACTCGCCACCCCCGCCGCCGCCGCCGGGTGTGCCCGATCTCGAGGCGACGCCGGGGAACGAAGGGGCGCGGGTGCTCACGGTGCGCGAGCGCATGGAGCAGCATCGCAAGAACCCCGCGTGTACGTCGTGTCACAAGATGATGGACCCCATCGGCGTGGCCCTCGAGAACTTCGACGCCACCGGCCGCTGGCGCGTGCGCGACAACGGGACACCGATCGACGCCCGCGGTGAGTTGTGGGATGGCAGTCACGCACAAAACGTCGGCGACCTGTCCACAGCGCTCGCGAAGCGCAAGGAAGTCCTGCTGCGGACCTTCACGCGCAACCTGATGGCGTATGCCGTGGGGCGGCGGGTCGAGGCGCAGGACATGCCCACGATCCGCGGGATCGTGCGGGCGGCCGAGAAGAAGGACCACAAGATGTCCGCCTACATCATGGGGATCATCAACAGCCCCGCATTCCGCATGCAGCGCTCGGAGCCGGCGGCCGAGACGAAGGTCACGAGTTGAACCACCTACCCGTAACCCGATGACGCATTTCCTCAAGCAGCCGCTCCCTCGCCGCACCTTCCTCAAGGGCATGGGCGCGACGATCGCGTTGCCGTACCTGGACGCGATGACGCCGTTCCGCTCGAGTGCGGCGGCCAGGACCGGGGCCACGCGACTCATCGCGATGGAGATGGTGCACGGCGCCGGCGGTTGTTCGCCCTTCGGCCTTGCCAACAACCTGTGGGTGCCCGTCGGGACCGGCGCCACCTTCGACCTCAAGGGCACGTCGCTCGTGCCGCTCGAGAGGTGGCGCAAGTACGTGACCATCGTGTCGAACACCGACGTGCGGATGGCGGAAGCCTACAAGTCGGAAGAGATCGGCGGCGATCACTTCCGGTCCAGCGCGGTCTTCCTCACGCAGTCGCACCCCACACAGACGGAAAGCTCCGACATCTTCGTCGGCACGTCGCTCGACCAGATGTACGCCCGCCGCTTCGGGCAGGACACGCCGATCCCCTCGATGCAGCTGTGCATCGAGCCGCAGGATCGCGCGGGCGGGTGTGCCTACGGATATTCCTGCGCCTACACGGACACGATCAGCTGGGCGTCGCCCACCGATCCGCTGCCGATGATCCGCGACCCGCGCGTGGCGTTCGAGCGGTTGTTCGGGACCGGTGGCACCGCCGCCGAGCGCGCGGCGCGACTCAACTCCACCAAGTCGATCCTCGACTGGGTGACGGGACGCGTCGCCGAACTCAAGCGCGAACTGGGTGCGAGCGATCGGCTGCGCATGGACCAGTACCTCGAGACCGTGCGCGAGATCGAGCGCCGCATCGAGAAGGTCGAAGCCCGCAACTCGTCAGGCGAGGAGCGCCAGCTGGCGGGGGCGCCCACGGGGGTGCCGGATTCGTTCGATGAACACGTCAAGCTGTTCATGGACCTGCAGGTGCTCGCGTTCCAGTCCGACATGACGCGCGTCTTCTCGTTCAAGCTGGGGCGCGATGCCTCGGCGCGTGTGTATCCGGAGAGCGGGATTGCCGCCGGGTTCCACCCGGCTTCCCACCACGGCAACAACCCGCAGCGGGTGAAGGAGTTCGCCGAGATCAACAAGTACCACGTGAGCATGTTGCCATACCTGATGGACAAGCTCCATGCGGTGAAGGAGGGCGACGGCACGCTGCTCGACAACACGGCGATCATCTATGGCTCGCCGATGGCCGACGGCAACACGCACAACCACCGGCGTTGCCCGCTGCTCTTCCTCGGTGGGGCAGGTGGTGCGCTCAAGGGCAACCTGCACCTCAAGGCGCCCGACGGCACGCCGATGGCCAATGCGATGCTGGGGCTCCTGCAGGGCATCGGGATGAACGACCTCGAGTCGTTCGGCGATTCCACCGGCTGTTTCTCGTTCTGACCCTCGCGATCGGATCAACGACCATGAATGGGATGCGCGCACTTGTCCTCGGGGCCGGCCTGCTGGCGGTCACGTCCGCATGGACTCCCGTGGCCCCGCTGGCTGACGCGGCGATGCGCCGTGATGTCGCGACGGTTCGGGCCCTCGTGGCGCGCGGCGCCGACGTCAACGCGTCGCAGGGCGACGGGATGACCGCACTGCACTGGGCCGCGCGGTTCAACCAGGCCGAGATCGCGACGCTGCTGCTGCGCGCCAAGGCCAACGTCGCCGCGACCACCCGCATCGGCGGATATACGCCGCTGCACGTCGCGGCCGAAAACGGGGCAGGGGACGTCGTCGCATTGCTCGTGAAGGCCGGCGCCAACCCGAATGCAGCGGGTGAGGTCGGCGTGACGCCGCTGCACCTCGCCGCGATCCAGGGTGACGTGCGGGCCGTGAAGGCGCTCATTGACGCCAAAGCGACGGTCGATTCGCGCGAGCCGCAGTGGGGGCAGACGCCGTTGATGATCGCGGCGGCCAAGGGACGTACGGAGGCCGTGAAGCTCCTGCTGGCCGCCGGGGCAGATCACAAGGCGGCCGCGAAGGCGATGGACGTCATGGCCTCCGCCGCGATCGACCGGCAGTCGAAGATGCGCCGGAACCAGGTGCTGGCCGAGGCTCGCGAACGCGAAGGGGCGAAGGACAAGGCGGGTTGGCAGCCCAAGCCCGCAGTGGTGCAGGCGGCCGTGAAGGCAGCCAACGAGGTGGACAACCAGGTGGCAACATCAGCTGCCCTGGACGGCGCCGCCCAGGCGCGTGCCGCGGAAGAACAGCGGCTCATGGCGCAGGGTGGTCCCGGGCTCGATGACGACGCTCCCGGCTACACGGAGTTGATCGGGGCGCAGGGTGGGCTCACCTCGCTGCTGCTTGCGGTGCGTGAGGGTCATGCGGCGGTTGTGCAGGCGTTGCTCGCGGGCGGCGCAGACATCAACCAGGTGAGCGCCGGCGACAAGACCTCGCCGCTGCTGATGGCGACGATCAATGGCCACTACGACCTCGCGCTCGACCTCATCAAGGCGGGGGCCAATCCCAACCTGTATTCGGATGCCGGTGCGGGACCCCTGTACGCGGTGATGAACAAGGAGTGGGCGCCGAGTACGCGAACTCCGCAGCCGGCCTTCCAGCTCCGCCAGTCCAACACCTACCTCGATGTCGTCGCCGCGTTGCTCAAGGCGGGGGCCGACCCGAACGCGCGCCTCAAGCGCTCCCTGTGGTACACGACGTACAATCGCGACAACCTGCGCGTCGACTTTGCCGGTGCCACGCCGCTCTTCCGCGCAGCGTACGCCACCGACGTTGAGGCGATGAAGTTGCTGGTCGCTGCCGGTGCCAAGCCCGGCATTGCGACCATTCGGCCGGCGCCTCGCGCTCGCCGCGGCGATCCCGCAGCCAGCGCGACCGGTGTCGCCGCCGCGCCGCGTACGGATCCGTCCGGGCTTCCTCCCGTTCCTGATGGCGGCCCCGGCGTGATGCTGATTCACGCGGCGTCTGGGGTCGGGTACGGACAGGGCTTCGCTGCCAACGACCATCGCCACGTACCGGACGGCTGGCTCCCCGCGGTGAAGTACATCGTCGAGGTGCTGGGCGCCGACGTGAATGCGCGCGACTACAGCGGGTATACCGCGCTGCACCACGCGGCCTCACGCGGGGACAACGAGATGATCAAGTACCTCGTGTCCAAGGGGGCCGATGTCACCGCCGTGTCACGTTCGGGACAAACCACGGCCGACATGGCGAACGGACCGGTGCAGCGGATCAACCCGTATCCCGAGACCGTGCAGCTGTTGATGAGCCTGGGTTCGAAGAACAACAACAAGTGCGTGAGCTGCTGACGCGCAACGCGATGATCGGCAGACGGCCCCGGCTCACCCCGGGGCCGTTTGCTGTTACGGGGCAGGTCCGCGACCAGGTCGCGCGGCGGTGCCACTCCCACTGGCCCGAACGCGCCCCGCGCGCGATACTGTGGCCTTCCCAACCCCTCCTCAGAGGACCCCGATGATGAACTCCCGTGTGATCCGCGCCACGGCCGCCCTGGTGGCGCTCGCGGTCGTGGCGTGCAGCCGCGGTGGCTCGGCCGGTGGTGCACCCACGCCGTCCGGCGCCAGCGCGATGGCCATGCCCGCGGACGTGACCCCGTCGAACATCGCGTTAGGTGATTCGCTGTTCAACAACGGCGGCTGCATGCGCTGCCACGGTGCCAAGGGCGTGGGCGGGGCCAACGGCCCGGCGCTCAACGATGCGCAGTGGGTCCAGCTCAAGACGGGCAGCTACGACGAGATCGTCGGGATCATCACGAGCGGCGTGCCGGCCGCGAACATCAAGGATCCGACCCGCAAGAACCCGATGGGCGC
>JAEUJK010000470.1 GCA_016794735.1 Gemmatimonadota bacterium
GATCCAGCTGGTGCCGTTCTCGAACCTGCGCCTCGGGTTCAACAACAACTACTTCAACACGCAGAACGAAGTCCCCGAGAACAACAACAACATCTACGGGGTGAATTCGTTGGCGTACATGGCTCGTCCCGAGGTCGCGAACTGCAACCTCTCGAGCTACGTCGCCCCCGGGAAGTGCTCGGGCGCCGGCAACCCGTTCGGGAACCAGGCGTTCATGACGGCCCGTGAGGCGATGAACCAGATCAACAGCAATGCCGTCTCGCGTTACCTCGGCGTCGTCGATGCCGACTATCGCCTGGCGGAAGGCGCGAACTGGACGACCGCGGTCGGCTTCGACTACACCTCGCAGCGTGACTTCGGCTTCTCGCCGTTTGGTTACAACGTCGACCTCTTCACGTCGCAGACGGTGGATGGCGCCCGCACCACGTTCAATGGCGAGCGTCGCCTCCTGACCCTCGACTCGAAGCTGGCGTACAACAAGGACATCTTCGGGCTTTCGACGCAGAACGTGGTGGGCCTCCAGGTGTTCAACGACCGCATCGTGAACCGGTCCGGCTCGTCCCAGTCCTTCCCGGGCCCGGGTATCGAGGTGGTGGGTGCCGGTGGTACCGCGATCACGACGGGCGAAGGGTTCTCCACGACGATCAACGGTGGGTACTTCGGCCAGACGCAGGTGGGCTGGAAGGACCTCGTGTTCGTGACCGCTGGTGGTCGGTATGACTTCTCGTCGGCGTTCGGCGCCGAGGCGCCTGGCGTCTTCTATCCGAAGGCGTCGGTCTCGTTCATCCCGTCTGACATGTCGGGTTGGGGATCGCCGCTCGGGATCAACACCTTCCGCCTCCGCGCGGCGTGGGGTCAGTCGGGGCGTCAGCCCGGCGCATTCGACCGCTTCACGACGTTTGGTCCGCTGGTGTCCGAACTCGGTGCGGGCCTCGCGCCAAGCCAGCTTGGCAACCAGAACCTCGAGCCGGAAGTTGCCACGGAGATCGAGGGTGGGTTCGAGCTCGGTATGCTGGACAACCGGGTCGCGTTGGAGTTCTCGTACTGGGATCGGACGGTCAACGATGGTCTGGTCTCCCGTCAGTTCGCGACCTCCGGCGGTTTCCGCCAGCCGCAGCTGACGAACATCGGCACGATCGACGCCAACGGGTATGAGATCAACCTCCGCGGCAACGTCTATCGTTCGGCGAAGTCGCAGATCGACCTGTTCGCGAATGCCGCGTACCTCAAGCAGACGCTGACGTCGCTCGGCGGCGCGCCGGCCCTCAAGGTCGGCTACTTCCGCTATCGCGGCTTCATGCGCGAAGGTGACCCGCTGGGCTCGCTGTACGCCCCGCGTCTCGCCGTGGCGTGCAACGGCTCCCCGAAGACCAACAAGGCCGGCAAGCCGATCGCCTGCCTCGGCGCCGACCAGTTCCCGATCGCGTTCAACGGCGCCAGCACGCCGGCCACGCGCGCCGAGCTGCTCCAGTACTTCTCGCAGCCGCGTGACCTGCAGACCTCGGCGGTCCAGAACGCACTCAAGCCGTTCCTCGCCGACTACGACGGCAACGGCAACCCGCTCGAGCAGTTCGTTGGCGACGTGATCCCGGATTGGTCGGGTGCGTTCGGTGGCTCGATGAGCCTCGGCCGTTCCTGGCGCTTCCAGACGCTCTTCGAG
>JAEUJK010000479.1 GCA_016794735.1 Gemmatimonadota bacterium
GCCACCTCGCGCCGCCGGGCATCGTCGGTCCCGGCGCGCAGGCGGGCGTACACGGGGATGAACGAGGCGCTCAGGACCCCTTCGCCAAAGAGGTTCTGCAGCACGTTGGGGATGCGGAAGGCGACGTTGAAGGCGTCGGCCGCGAGCCCGGCCCCGAGGTAGTGGTTGAAGACCTTCTGGCGCACCAACCCCAGGATGCGACTGGCCAGGATCCCGGCCGCCACGGCGACCGCACCGCCCCGCCCTTCGCGGCCTGCGTCGCTCACGGCGCCGCGGAACCCGCGTGGCCGTCGAGGATCGCCGCGGCGTGTGCGCGCGCCCCGGAACGCATCGCCGCCAGCAGCGGCTCGCCATGCACCGCGAGCATCGGCACGAAGCTGAGCGCCCGTTCCTGTCGCGTGCCACCCGGGAACACCGCCCCTCGCGCCCGTGCGATGTCCGCCATGAGGGCTGCTTCCCGTCGTTTGACGCCGGCGAGCAGGCGCCGCTCCAGCCGGTCAACGCGCCAGGTCATCTGCCGCATCGTGCCATCGATGACCCGGGGATCGAGCACGACCGAAGCCTTCGCCAGCCGCGCTCGCAGGGTGGCCCCGGCCTCGTCGAGTGTCGCCCGCAGGGCGACGAGTGCGTCGCGGGCCTCCGGCGACATGGCCCCTTCGGCAATCCGGCGCTCGGCCGCATGGGGCGCCGCGAGGTCGCGCCACGACACGCCGCACCGATCCACGAGGCGCGCGACGGCCGGTTCCACCACGGTACACGACCACCGCGGCACGGCGAGCGGCACCTCCCAGCCCAGCGACGTCGCGACGGCACTCACCTGCGCGAAGTAGGCGAACTCGCCGGGCCCCGCCACATAGGCAACCGTGGGCAGGAGCTGGCGCTCGAGCGCCGGGCGCAACAACACGTTAGGCGACAGGACGGCCGCGGCGTCGCTCGCAACCGCCAGCGATTCACTCACCGGCACGCGCACCTTGCGACCGGCGACGCGCGTGAACACGAGCGTCAGGTCGGGAAGCGCCGCCACCTGGGGCTCGAGCGCGGCCCCGGTGATCTCGGCCTCGCGCGCCCGCAGGGCGGCATTCACCTCGCTGCCGTGCCGCAACGCCTGCTCCAGGTGCCCGCGACTCCGGGAGCGGACGGCCGGGTGCGACGCGTCCAGCACCGCGATGCCTAACGGCTCAAGGATCGCCCGCAACAACGCGAGGTACGCACCGCCCACCGTGGCTCCCGCGCGATAGGCATCGCGCACCGCGCGCGCATACGCCCCATCCGCCGACGATCCGCACGCCTCCAGCAACAGGGCCAGCGATTCATCGATGCCCTCCAGCGGGACGTCGGCCATCGGGATGCCCTCGGTGGGCAACTGGCGCTGCACCAGCTCAACGGCGCCGTCCGTGGTGCGACACCAGACCCTGGACGCCTCGGCGAAATCGGCGTCGTCCGTGGCGGCCCAGAAGACGGGCGCCACGGGACGCCCGGAGGCCCGCTGCAGCGCATCGGCCAGCTCCAGCGCCGAGAGCGCCTTGGCGAGCGTATACACGGGCCCACCGAAGAGCCCGGGCTGCTGCCCCGTCGTGACGACCACCCCGCCGGCGGCCGCGGTCTCGCGGAGCCGGGCCGG
>JAEUJK010000496.1 GCA_016794735.1 Gemmatimonadota bacterium
GCGATCATCAACGAGGGACCGAAGCTCAAGCGGTGGATGCCGGCAGCCCAGGGCCGGGCGACGCCGATTCATAAGCGAACCAGCCACGTCGAGATCGAAGTGGCGGAGAAGGCAGGCCGTTAATGGGACAGAAGACCAATCCGATCGGATTCCGCCTCGGGATCACGAAGCAGTGGCGCTCGCGCTGGTTTGCGAACCGCGACTTCCCGCAGCTCCTCAAGGAAGACGAGATGCTGCGGAAGTACATCAAGACGCGCCTGGGGCATGCGGCGATCGCCGACGTGCACATCGAGCGGAAGCCGGGCAAGGTCGTGGTGACGATCCACACGGGCCGTCCGGGCGTCGTGATCGGGAAGAAGGGCGCCGAGGTCGACAAGCTGCGTGAGGAAATCGCGCGGTTGTCGGGCAAGGAAGTCGGCGTCAACGTCGAGGAGATCAAGCGGCCGGAGCTGGATTCGCAGCTCGTGGCGGACAACATCGCGAACCAGTTGTCGCAGCGTATCTCGTTCCGCCGCGCGATGAAGCGGGCGGTGCAGAGCGCGATGCGGATGGGCGCGCTGGGGATCAAGGTGAAGGCGGGTGGTCGCCTGGGCGGCGCGGAAATCGCGCGCGTCGAGGGGTACCACGAGGGCCGTGTGCCGCTGCACACGCTGCGCGCCGACATCGACTACGCGACGTCCACGGCGAAGACGACGTTCGGGACGATCGGCGTGAAGGTGTGGATCTTCCGCGGCGAGGTGGTGGAGGATCGGCGCGGGAAGACGTACAGCACGGGTTCCTAACAGACGGCAGACGGCAGACGGCAGACGGCGGAACGCCGCCGGAGCCCTGGCCGATTTCTCGAGATAGACAATGCTGAGTCCGAAGCGAGTCAAATTCCGCAAGATGTTCAAGGGCCGGACGAAGGGCCTGGCCACGCGTGGTGCCGAGGTGTCATTCGGCCACTACGGGTTGCAGGCGCTCGAGCCGGCGTGGGTGACCAACCGGCAGATCGAGGCCGCGCGTGTCGCGTTGACGCGCCACATCAAGCGTGGCGGCAAGGTCTGGATCCGCATCTTCCCCGACAAGCCGATCACGAAGAAGCCCGCCGAGACCCGCATGGGTAAGGGTAAGGGCTCCCCGGAAGGGTGGGTGGCGGTGGTGCGCCCCGGCCGCGTGATGTTCGAGCTGGAAGGGGTGACGCCGGAGATTGCGCAGAAGGCGATGGCGCTGGCGGCAGCCAAGCTGGGTGTGAAGACGAAGTTCGTGGTACGCGAGGAGGCGCACACGGATGCGAGCTGAAGAGATTCGCGAGATGAGCGTGGCGGATATCGGCGCCCGCATTGCTGAGTTGCAGGAGGAGCAGTTCCGCCTGGAGTTCCGGGCGGCGACTGAACCGCTGGAGGATCCGCTGCGCCTGCGCGCGATCCGCAAGGACATTGCGCGCATGCAGACGGTACTGCGTGAGCGCCAGCTGGCCGCTGCGGCCACGCGATAAGGGGCACCGAACATGGCCGAGATGACCAACAACGGGCAGCCAGCCGCCCGGTCCGCGCGCAAGGTGCGTGTGGGCCTGGTGGTGAGCGACAAGATGCAGAAGACGGTGGTCGTGCGCCTCGATCGGCGCGTTCCGCACCCGGTGTACGGGAAGATGGTGACGCGTTCGTTGAAGGTGAAAGCGCACGATGAGGAGAACACGGCAAAGCGCGGGGACACGGTCCGGATCATGGAGACCCGTCCCCTGTCAAAGGACAAGCGCTGGCGCGTGGTCGAGATTGTCACTCGCGCGCAATAGGAGGGCGGACCGATGATCCAGCAGGAATCGATGGTCCGCGTCGCGGACAATTCGGGGGCCAAGAAGGCGCTCGTGATCCGTGTGCTTGGCGGGACGCGCCGCCGCTACGCCGGCCTGGGTGACCGGGTGGTGATTGCGGTGAAGGATGCGTTGCCGAGCGGGACGGTGAAGAAGTCGGCCGTGGCGAAGGCCGTGGTCGTCCGGACGGTGAAGGAGACCCGCCGCAAGGACGGGACGTACATCCGCTTCGACGAGAATGCGGTCGTGATCATCAATGACGCGGGCGAGCCGGTGGGCACGCGTATCTTCGGCCCGGTGGCGCGCGAGCTGCGCGACAAGCGGTACATGAAGATCGTGTCGCTGGCCCCGGAGGTGTTGTAGCATGCGAGTCCTCAAGTACCGGAAGACGGACGGCAAGCGCCTGGG
>JAEUJK010000516.1 GCA_016794735.1 Gemmatimonadota bacterium
CAAGCAGGTCCTGCGGGTCCCACCCCAGGACGCGCGTCACGGCCGGGCTCTCGAAGACGATCGTTGCCCCCTCGTCCAGCACCGTGATGATGTCAGTGGCGCTCTCGATCAACTGCGCGAAGTACGCCTCCCGTTCGCTCAGGGTCAGCTCCGCCCGCGTGGCGGCCGCATGTCGCTGACGTGCGACCGATTGCTCTCGCTCGAGCAGCACCACCACCGTGGCCACGAGCCCAACGACGATCAACATCAGCTCGATGGCCGGCAGGTAGGCGAACCACCCGGCGCGCGGCCACCCTGCACACCGCTGAGCAGTTCGTAGCCCGCCGCGAGCCGCTCGGTCGCGAGGACCACGAGGGTGACCAGCAGGACGCGACGCCCCACCTTCGACTCGATCACTTCCGGGGTCCGCAACAACGCCACCGCCACGAGCATCGCGGCCGCGCACGTGACCGCGATCGCGCCACGCCAGGCCAGTGCTGCGCCCGTCGTGAGCCCCGGGATCGACACGAGGGCCTGGGCGAGCAGCACGGCAAAAACACTGAACACCCCCAGCGCACTCCGGGTGATGCGCGCGCCACCCCGGAGTTCGTACGCCCCCGCCACCAACGCCGCCAGCACCAAGTGTTCCGCCGACTGTGAGATCAGCGGCCACGGCGCGTGCTCCCACAACAGACCCGAAGGGCCTGCCGTCAGCCCCGCCGAGGTCCACTCGCGGACGCAGAACGCGACGCCTGCCGCCGCCCAGTAGCGGAGCACGCGTCGCGCATCACCACCTGAGAAAAGGAGCAGGACACCGGAGAGGCAGAACACCGTTGCCACCTCGATGTCACGGAGCAACGTGCCGTCGAGCGTCGTCATGCCCGCCAGTGTGCGGCCTCGGGAAGCCGATGGCAAGAACCCCCGGGGGTTGGGGGTCGTTTGGTCCGATTCCCGACCCGGGTGGGTAACTTGTGGACATGGCTGCAGCAACCGTGAGCGCGAAGGGTGCCCTGCGCTGGCAGGGCGGACATCCGTGGATCTTCAAGTCGGACGTGTCACAACGCCCGGATGCCCCGGCCGGCGTCGTTCGGGTCACCGACGGGAGACGGCAGGAACTCGGCTGGGCGCTCTGGAGCCCCATGTCGGAGATTTCCCTGCGCCTCCTGGATCGCGACCCCAGCGCGGTCATCGACGCGGCCTGGTGGCACGAGCGCATCGCGCGAGCCATCACCCGCCGCGCGCCGATCGCGGCCACGGCCAACGCGTGCCGTCTCATCCATGGCGAGGGGGACGGCCTCCCTTCGCTGGTCTGCGATCGGTACGACCAGTGGCTCGTGGTGCAACTGCTCTCTGCCGGACTCGAACACTGGCGGCCAACGATCGTCAGCATCCTCAACGAGGTCGCCGGACCACTCGGGATCCTGGCGCGCAACGACGCCGCGGTGCGCGAGCGCGAGGGGCTGCCGCGCCTCACCGAACTCCTCGCGGGTGAGGTCCCGCGCGAGGTCGAGGTGCGTGAGGACGGGGTGCGGTACCTCGCCGCCCCGTGGACCGGACAAAAGACGGGAGCCTTCCTCGACCAGCGGGAGAATCGCGCGCGCGTCGCGCAGGTGGCACGCGGGCGCGCGCTCGACTGCTTCAGCTATCACGGCTCGTTTGCCCTGCACCTCGCGCGTCGGGCCGACCACGTCACCGCCGTCGACACCTCGGCCGACGCCCTGGAGCGCGCGCAGTCGAACGCTGCCCTCAACACGGGCTGCCCCATCGACTTCGTGGAAGCCGATGCCTTCGAGTACCTGCGCACGGCGGAGCGTGCCGGCACGCGCTTCGAGACCATCGTCGTGGACCCGCCCGCCTTCGCCAAGAATCGCGCGGCCATCGGGAACGCGCTGCGCGGGTATCACGAGGTGAACCTGCGCGCGATGCGGCTGCTCGCCCCGGGTGGGCTGATGTTCACCGCCAGCTGCAGCTACCACCTCACGAAGCCGCGCTTCCTCGAGATGCTGGAGGGCGCCGCCTCGGATAGCGGACGTCG
>JAEUJK010000551.1 GCA_016794735.1 Gemmatimonadota bacterium
GGGACGCCGCGTTCGCGCAGGGCGGTCGCGATCTCGGCGGCCAGGCGCGTGCGGACGGCCGGTGGCTCGCTGAGGCGGACCTCGATCCGGCCACGGGATGCTGCACCAAGTTTGGGGAGTGCCGCGCGGAACGCCCGGCGGAATTCATCGACTTCCCAGGGCAGGGTGACGTCCTCGTTGAACACGTCCTTGCCGACGCCGAATCCCGATTGGTGCGTGGTCGCATTGCCGCGTGCCGCGGGGAAGGCGCTGCGCAGCTCGCGGGTGAGGAAGGCGTCGAGGCCCGCCGGACGTTCCTGCGACACCACCTCGACGGAGAGCGAGTCCAGTGTGGTGCCCTTCAGTCGCTCGAGCCACTGGCGGACCTTGGTGACGGCGAGGGCTACCTGGCCGCCGGTGCCGCGTGCCTGGACGAAGCGGCGGACATCCCGCTCGACGGTTGCCAGCTCGAACTGCCCCTTGCCGTATTCCCAGAGGTAGGGGAGGCGTTGCGCCACGTGGGTGGTGATGGCGTCCATCCCGGCGGCGTCCGTCCCGCTGAGGACGAGGCCGTTCCGCCGGTTGATGCCGTTGCGCACAAACTCGATGAAGCCGGTGCCCGGACGGTCGAGCCCGCGCGCGACATGGAGGAGTGAATCCCGGGCGAGGCGCGCGACG
Organism: Gemmatimonadota bacterium; assembly: GCA_016794735.1. Lineage (GTDB taxonomy): Bacteria > Gemmatimonadota > Gemmatimonadetes > Gemmatimonadales > Gemmatimonadaceae > RBC101. The sequence goes on from JAEUJK010000551.1 coordinate 658, forward strand.
TGGTAGTGCTCCGGCCCGACGACGATAGGGAATCCGAGGTCAGCCAGGTCATCCTGCTGGCGGTCGACGTCGGCGAGGGGGAGGCGCATGCCGGCGGTCTCCAGCCCGATGCGCGCCGCGAGGTCGACCAGCCCGCGCGGGGCGCTCGCCGTACCTAACGAAAGCGCAATGTCGGCGCGGTCCGGGACGAGGTCCTGGTTGGTGTCCCGGTACAGGCCGCGGATGCTGAACAGGTCGGACAGCGTAAAGTCCGGGGACTCACGGAAGGACGCCGCCGCGCCGGCCACGGTCGTCCACGGCCGCGGCGGGAGGACATGCACCATCACGCGGCTGGTCCCCGCCTCCAGCGACACATCCACCCGATGCAAGTCGGGGATCGCCAGGTCCGCGGGACGCACGCGGCTTCGCGCGCTGTCCGTGGCAGGAGCCGCAACGCGGGAGCGCGTGGTGTCGCGCAAGAGGGAGTCGAGCCGGGCAAAGACGGCACGCGCGCGCGTCATGGCAGCGGCGTCGGCGAGTTGGACCTGGAGCGCGGCACGTGCGACGCCCGCGCGCCGGTCCTGCACGACGATCCGCGCCAGCCGCACGGTGCCCGTCACACCTTCCTGTTCGAGGTAACGAGAATACCGCTGCACGACCTCGGTCCATGTCACGCCACGCACCGCCCAGACCGCGGGATATCGCGCCGCCACATACCCGCTGATGGCCAACAAGCCGGTTGCATCCGCGCCGTCCAGCGTGACGCCGCCGAGTGGCGCCGTCGCATCGGTGGGGAGGAGCGCGAAGGCGCCCTGGGCCGGCCCCAGGTCCGCGGCGCGCGCGCTCGCCGGGTCGCCGACCATCACGATCGGCGCGTTGCGGGCACCGTCTGCCGCGAGCCCGGGATCGAGGGCGGTGGTCTCGTAACCAAGGCGCGCCGCAAGGTTGGCCGCCGCGGCCACTGCGGCACTGTGCGGACGCGGTGCGAGGGCCACGCGTGCCGGGACGAAGTCCACCAGGCCGTCGCCGTTCCGGTCCTGGACGAGGAAGCCCTTCGCCAACACGTCGCGCAGGTCCGTCGGCGGTGTGACGGACTGCGCCTGAAGATGGGCGGACGTGAGGAGAAGGAAGGCGACGGCGAGCGGGGATCGACGCATGTCGGAGCACGAAGGGGACGCGGGATGATCGCCCCCACCACAGGCGGTGTCGAGAGCACGGACGCGTGACCCGAAGGACGTCACCTGTCAGAGCGCGGTGCGCGTCTGGCGCGCCATCAGCGCGTCGTTATCGTGCAGTCATTCCACCCAACGCCATGCGCCTGTCCTCGCCCGTCCGCCTTGCTGCCCTTGTCCTCGCGTTTGCCCGGCCTGCGGCCGCGCAGTCGTTCACCGGGACCCTCGTCGCATCCAACATGACGACGGGCACGGCGCAGCTCATCGATGCCGCGACCGGGCGTTCACTCGCGGTTTTTCCCACCGCCGTGGCTCCACACGAAGTGGCGGTGTCGCACGACGGGCGTTGGGCCGT
>JAEUJK010000558.1 GCA_016794735.1 Gemmatimonadota bacterium
GACGTCCATCCGCGCGACTGGTGCGGGTTGTAGCCGGCAATGCTGAAGTCGCCGATGTACTGCGCGAGCACGACCAGGCCGAGCGCGACGGCCAGGGCGCCGACGATGAAGCCCATCAGCATGATCGCCTGCAGCGGGCGATAGCTGAAGTTGATGATCCCGTCGCTGGCCAGCTTGAAGAGCTTGCGCAGCGTGTATTTGGGCTCGCCGGCAAACCGCGCGGCGCGCTCATACGCGAGCCCCGTCTGCCGGAAGCCGACCCAGGTACGCAGCCCGCGAATGAACCGGTTGCGCTCCGGCAGCTGGTTGATCGCCTGCACCACCTCCGCGCGCATCACGCAGAAGTCGCCGGCATCGAGCGGGATGTCGAGCGTCGCCAGGCGCTTGAGCAAGCGGTAGTACACGTGGTACGCCAGGCGCTTGAAGAGCCCTTCCTTGCGCTTGGTGCGAATGGCGTAGACGACGTCCATGCCATCGCGGACCTTCTGGATGAACGGCAGCAGCTCCTCGGGCGGGTCCTGCAGGTCGGCGTCGATGACGCAGACGATGTCGCCGCGCGCATGGTTCAGCCCGGCCGTCACCGCAGGTTGGTGCCCGAAGTTGCGCGAGAGCGAGATGACCTTCACGCGGGGATCGCGCCCGGCGATCTCCTCGAGGATCTCCAGCGTCCGGTCGCGGCTCCCGTCGTCGACCACGATCAACTCCCAGTCCTCGCCCCATCCGGCGGCGGCGCCCGCCACCCGGCGATGCAGCTCCTCGAGCCCGTCTTCTTCGTTGTAGGCCGGGACGACCAGCGAGATCATGGGAGGGCGGTCATGGGAGCGAGGCCGGAGCCTTCTGCAGCAGCGTGAGCCGGCCACGTGGGCCCGCAACGCGCAGCTCAGGGGTCAACGACGCCGGACTCCCGGGATAGTAGTAGTCGAGACTGTCCGTCGGGAGCAAGACGACCGAGCCCTGGTAGCGTTCCATCACCTGCAGCAGCTCTGCCTTCCCCGGGTACGCCGGCGACATCGCCCCGCGCCCGGTGTGATACGTGAAGAAGTACGGGACCGGGGTGACGGCCCGCGTCCCCTCCGGCATCTCACGGGCGGTGGACACCATGGCCTCGCGCAGCGCGGCGTGGTCCGGGTTGGTCCTCGGCAGCGACCGCAGCATCCCGACATCCTGCGGAATGGCCCCACCCGCCAGGTAGATCGCGAGCGGTGCCAGGGTCCACCAACGGCGACGGTCCCCGGCCGCGGAGAGCCCGGCCACGAGCAGGATGGCCAGCAGCGTGGAGCCCACGCTGAAGTAACGGATCTCGATGCTGTTTCCCCGAATCGCGAGGGTGCCAACCAGCATGAGCCACACCAGTGCCGCCGCGGCGAGTTCCGGCCGCCAGGTCGATCGATTGAGCTGCACCGCCCCCACCAGCAAGGCGGTGAACAACATCAGGGCCATCACCTTGTCCCACTCGGCCAGCCCCGCGCCAATGCGATAGAGCACGATCGGCAAACCGGTGGCGGCCGATCGCAGCACCCCCGTCGGGTCCTGTCGCATGACCGTCCCCGTGGCCGGTGGCGGTTCGAGGCTGCGGTAGAACTGGTCTTCGTCGCGCCCGGCACGCTCGGCGTGATATCGCAGGAGCAGGTAATACGGCGCGTCCGACGCGAACGGGCTTCCGCGCACGCGGGCGGTGTGGACCAGCCAGGGCGACATCACGACGCCGGCCGTGAGGGCGACCACCAGGCCACGCCGGATGGACGTGGCCCAGCCAAAGCGGGCCAGTGACCAAATGGCGATTGCAGGCAGGGCGACCGTGGCGGTCGATCGCACGAGCCACGCCACGCCGAACAGGAGGCCGGCCATCACCCAGTGCCAGGTGGCCCGGGCGTGGAGCAACACGGCGAAGAGGCACATGACGAGCCCCGTCGCCAGCGCATCGGGGAGGGCGACGAAGGAGAGGCGCCAGTTCGCGGGGAAGAGGAGCGCCGCCGCACCGGCGAGCACGGGAACCCACGAGCGCTTGTCCGGGACCACGTGCCGGACGATGCCCCACGCACCGATCGCGATGAGCGCCGCACCAAGGATCGACACCACGAGCATCGATCGCGCCGCATCGAAGCCGGTGATGGCCATGACACCGGCGGTGGCCGTCGGGTACCCGGGGTTGGCGTTATGGAAGTACATCGGCAGCTGTTCCGGGTTCAGGAACAGCAGCCAATTCGCGTCGTTGACGTAGCCGCGGCCGGCAAGGAGGTTGCGCGCGACGATCCCGATGTAGCCGGAGTCGTGCAGGAAGCCTCCGGAGACCGACGCATCCGCCGGGACCATCGCCAGGCGGGCCACGACCATCGCGACCAGCAGGATGGCGCCGATGGCTGACGGGGAGAGAGTCGAGCGGGAGGGGCGATCCAGTCGTCAGGCTCCGGTGATGGAGAGCGTGCGCTAGCAAGCTAATGCGTGCCGTCGACAGACGGCGGTGACCCAACACCCATGCGGGTGACGCCGGTGCACCGCGCGGTGCTTCGCACCTGCCGTCGATGGCCACCGTCCGTACGTGCGGCTCGTCCCCGGGGTTCGGCCGTCCCTCGACCCCCACGCTCCAGATGCGTGGCGCCGCCACCCCGGCAGCGCCGGGGGGCGTTGCGGGCCGGAGCCCGCGCGCGTTAGGCGGGGGTGTGCGAGCGGACCCGGGCCACCATCTCCCGCAGCTCCTGGGCGCTGTACGGCTTCGCGAGGAATCCGGCGGCTCCCTCGGGTCGCGCCTCGTCCGACTCCTGCGAGTAGCCGCTCATCAGGATGACGGTGGCTCGCGGGTCCAGGGCCAGCAGTTCGCGGAAGGTCTCCCACCCGGACAACTCGGGCATGGTGAGATCCAGCAACACGAGTTCGATCTCCGGACCGCGCTCGGCGTACACCTCGAGCGCCGCCCGGCCGTTGGTTGCCGTCAATACGTTGAAGCCGTCGCGACTCAGGATGCGATCCGCCACGGAGAGGGCCACCTGGTCATCGTCCACGACGAGGATCGTCGCCGGCGCGGTCGTGGAGCGTGTTGGTGCGGTGGAGGCGCTCCCTGCGTCCGCCGGCAGCAGGACGGTGACGCTCGTTCCGGCCCCGGGCTGCGAGGTCACGCGCACCGCACCCCGATGGCCGCGCACAATCCCGAGCACGGCTGCGAGCCCGAGCCCGCGCCCCGCTCCCTTCGTAGTGAAGAACGGGTCGAAGAGGCGGGTGAGGGCGCTGGGTGGCATCCCGGTCCCGGTGTCGGACACCTCGAGGACCAGGTAGTCCCCTTCCGGCACTTCGGAACCGACTTGTGCGCCGGCGAGCCAGCCGCGGGTGGCGACCATCGGTCGCGTACGAATGGTGATCGTCCCCGGGGCGTCGCCCAGCGCATCCGACGCGTTCGTGATGAGGTTCATCACGACCTGGCGGATCTGCGTGGCATCCGCGCGCACGGCCGGGAGGTCATCGCGGAGTTCGGTGATCACCTGGGCCTTCTTGGAGACCACCGCCGTGAGCAAGCGACCCATCTCGCACACCAGCGCGGAGAGGTCGATCGGCTCGATGACAAACTTCCCCTTGCCAGAGTAGGCCAGTAGCTGGCGCGTCAGCTCCGCGGCGCGCCGGGCCGCGAGCTGGAGGTCCTGCAGCAAGGGGACGGCGGGGGATGTCGCGGGCAGGTCTTCGAGGGCGAGCGACGCATTGCCGAGGACGCCGACCAGGAGGTTGTTGAAGTCGTGCGCAATGCCGCCCGCGAGCACACCCAGCGATTCCAGTTTCTGCGTATGTCGCACCTGTTCGGCGACCCGGGCGTGTTGCGCTTCCGCGGCGCGCCGCTCCGTCACGTCGACCAGGTATCCCAGGAGATGGGTGGCGACCCCCTCGTCGTTCCGCACCACCTTGGTGAAGTCGGTCACGGTCCGCGGGCGTCCGTCGGCATGCCGCAGGACATACTCCTGCTCGAACCACGTCGCGCCGCGTTCCACGTGCGCATGCACTTCCGCGGTGATGCGGGGGGCCTGGTCCGGTGCCATGAGCGACACGTAGGGCACGTTCCCGGTGAGCAAGTCGGCGGGGGCGTAGCCGAACACCGCGGCGACGTTCGAGGAGACGTATTCCACGGGCCAGCCGTCGCTGCACCGTCGCTTGAACACCACCGAGGGGCCCGCTGCGAACAGTTGGCGTTCCTCCTGCAGCTCACGGTCGTGCTCCCGCCAATCGAGGGCCGTGGCGATCTCGCGGACAATGAGCTGGGCGACGTCGACTTCCTCGGGCGAGAACTCGCGCGGCGTGTCGTGGTAGATCATGAACTTGCCCCAGACGCGCTCTCGCCCGACGAGCGGGAGGAACAGCAGCGCGCGAATGCCCTCGGTGCGAATGGCCTCGATGTACTCGGCCAGGCTGGCATCGAGCTCGACGTCGGGCGCCTGGATCGGGGTGGCGTCGAGGTCGCGGGGCGTCCACGGCGAGTGTCCGTCCACAGCGGTGCGGTAGTGCTGGGAGACGCCGCGCCACGCGACGAAGCGGCACACGTCGTGATGATCGAACAGGAGCATGGAGGCCCGCTCGACCTGCAGCGCGGCGACGAGGGCATCCATGGCGTGCGAGTACAACGCTTCCAGGGATGATTCGCGAGACAACGCAGCGACAACATGCGCGAGGAGGTCCCGCGAATGTGGAAGCGGACGCGGGGCGGAGCCGAGATCGAGCACGGAGGACATGGGGCGAAAAACGAGTGCGGGCGGGCGCGGGAGAACCTGAGAGCCGTCCGCGGCGGGCACAAGCCACGCGCAATTAGCCC
>JAEUJK010000628.1 GCA_016794735.1 Gemmatimonadota bacterium
CCCGTGAAGTGGATCGCCAACACGCACTATCACGGGGACCATACCGAGGGCAATGCGTTCTACCGCGCGCGCGGCGCCGAGGTGTGGGCGCACCGCCAGGTTCCGGTGCAGGCCGCGAAGGACACGACGATCGCGGCGCTGGAGTGGCACCGGACGCCGCTCGACCCCGCGGCGATGCCCACGCGCCTGGTGGACACGCGTGAGGACCTGACGTTAGGCGGCGCCCGGGTGGTGCTGCGTCACTACGGGCCGGCGCACACGGACGGCGACCTGCTCACCTGGCTGCCCGAGTTCAACGTGCTGCACATCGGGGACTTGTTCGAGGTGGGGGCGCCGCCGTTCGTCGACTGGTGGGTCGGCGGGAGCCTGGACGGGATGATCCGGGTGATCGACCAGGTCCTCACCGAAGTCAACGAGGCCACGCGGATCGTCCCCGGCCATGGCGCGGTCTCCACGCCAGCGGACCTGCGGCGGTATCGCGAGATGCTGGCCACCGTCCAGTCCCGGGTGCGCGCCGGCCTGGCCGCCGGGACCCCGGTCGAGTCGTTAGGCTCGAGTGCCGTGGCCGGCTTCGAGTCGATGCTGGGCGGCGAGCGGCGCGCGAAGCAATTCGCGGGGCAAGTGGTGATGGGACTGCGGAGGTAGGGGAACAGCCACAGCCACTGCGAAGCACGAGCAGCACGAGACTGGAGCAGCACGCGTCCCGGCGAGCAGTGTCTCGTGCTGCCCGTACTGCTCGTGCCGCCCGTGCTTCGCTGTTGCAGGTCAGGCCCATCGCGCGGGGTCGCGCCAACAGCCCGGGCGAAGCACGAGCAGCACGAGACTGGAGCAGCACGCGTTCGGTCGAGCAGTGTCCCGTGCTGCCCGTACTGCTCGTGCCGCCCGTGCTTCGCTGTTGCAGGTCAGGCCCGTCGCGAGAAATCACGCCAACAGCCACTGCGAAGCACGAGCAGCACGAGACTGGAGCAGCACGCGTTCGGACGAGCAGTGTCCCGTGCTGCCCGTACCGCCCGTGCTTCGCTCTGGTAGTTCCTTATCTCCTGAACAGGTACGACATCTTCACGAATACCCCGTCGCGGACGCGGCGCATCTCGCGGAAGCGGAACGCATCATCCTCGGTGAGCGACGAGCCATAGCCGGCAAAGAACACCGTGCCGGGGCTCGGGACGAAGTTGATGAGCCAGTCGACGCGGAAGTCCCGCGTGGTGGTCTTGCCCGCGCGGGCGTAGGTCGAGCCGTTCCAGATCGCGATCGGCAACTCGCGGACCGGGTCGCGCAGGGCATCCCGCACGCGATTGTCGTACTGGCCGACAAAACGCAGGAAGAGTGCGCGCGAGATCTGGTACTCCAGGCGCATGCGCGGGACCGTGGCCCGTGACAGCGTCGTGCCGTCGCGCGAACGCGTGTAATGCGAGTACAGGTACGACGCGTTCACGCGCATCTGGTCGGTCGGGCGAAAATCGATCTCGCCGGTGAGGTCGACACGACGCGCGGTGCTGGTCTCGAAGAACTCGATGTCCTTGCCGAGGAATCCGGTGAAACGCCCCGTCCATCGCTCGAACTGCGGGGTGTTGAGCCGCAGCAGGACGACCGCCGTTGGGGTGCGCGGCGACTGCTGGAAGGCGACCGTGTCCACGACCGTCGATGCCGTGCGCGGCCGCAACACGCGATACCGCGAGTACGTGCGTGTGTCGAACAGGAAGGTCTCGCGTACCGGCGTCACGCTCAGCACCCACCCACCGCGGATGTTGAACACGTTCTCCGCCTGGATCTTGGTCTCCTGCACCGCCTTGCCGTCCCAGAACCGATCAAAAAGCCAGAGCCAGTCAAAGCCCTGCCGGATGAGGTAGCTCTCGATGAAGTCACCCGGCTTGCCGTACCACGAGAACCGATTGTACGCTGCACCCGAGACGTAGTCGCGACGCGGGACGAACCCACTCGCCGCCTCGAACCCGGAGTCCACGCCGGTGAACACGTAGCGCAACCCGTAGCGCAGCCCGGTGCGGTTCACGCCGACTTCCCAGAACGGTGCGTTCTCCGTGTCGCCGCCGGTCGTTGGACGCGTGGAGCTTCCACCCACCGTCGCGTTGAAGGCGTACGCGCGCTTGAAGAGGATGCGCGTATCGGCCATGGCCACGCGACTGAATCCATCACGCTCGAGGCGGTCGGTGAAGGTGAAGCCGGCGGTGGAGGCCTGCAGGATGTCGCGGCGCAGGCGGACGATGTTGAAGATGGGGCGGTCCTTGCCGCTCGCCGACGCCTGCGGATCGTCCACGGCACCCATCCACGCCACGCTGGTGCGCCCGAAGCGTCCCGTGAGCTTGGACGCCACATCGGGCTGCAGGATCCGTCGCGTGTAGATCAGGTTGCTCGGCGCATCGAACTGCTCGATGCCGTCGATGAAGAACGGACGCCGCTCGGGGAAGAACAGCGCAAAGCGCGTATCACCCGGCACCTGCGCCGCATCGGCCTCGACCTGCGAGAAGTCGGGCCGCACCGTGGCGTTGAGCGTGAGGTTCGGGATGATGCGCCACCGCACGTTGCCGCCGACGTTGGGTGTCGACGTGTACGTGAAGTTGGTGGAGCCGGTGGGATAGGCGCCGTTGTACGACTCCGTCAGCTCGGGGTTGAGTTCCACGACCGCCTCGCGACGCAGGTCGTGGAGGCCGGTGAGCGTGCCGGATTGCACCAGGAACGACGCGGCGCCACGTCGTGCCGGGGTCCACGTCTGCTGGTATCCCGAGTGTTGCACGAACCGGAGGACCTGCACGGCCCAGTTCTGCTCGTTGCTGCCCTGGAACCGGATGCTCTTGAGCGGGATCGCGACCTCGATGTCGTACCCGGTCTCGGTGACGCGGCCGCGGGACTCGAAGACGAGGTCCGGGCTCAGGTCGATGAACGCCGGCGGGTTGCTGCCAAAGGTCTGGCCACGCGGCTGCGGCGGGTTGAAGCCCTCGGTGCGCACGCCATCGGCCTGCGCGCCTAACGGGTTGATGCCAAAGACGAACGCGCGCCGACGGTCGTTGAATGGATCGAGCAGGATCTGGATGTAGTCATCCATGTCGATCTTGTCCCGCGCGGCGAGCGTGGCGTGCACGGCGCCGTGGGTCTCGAAGGCGCGCACGGCGAAGTAGACGTGGGAGCTCGTGTAGTACACGAACACGTCGGTGGAGTCGGCCGCGGGCCGGTCGTCGAGCGGGAGGTACGCGGAGAATCCCGTGAGGAGGATGGCACGCGACCACACCGCGTCATCGATCACGCCGTCGATCGTCGGGGCTTCCTCCAGGCGTGGGAGTTCGGCGACCGTCTGGCGGTTGCGTCCGTGGTAGGTCCGCACCTGGGCATCGAGGGTCGAGCCCAGGGTCGCCGTCGCGAGGGCGAGGGCAGCCATGCAACGAGCGACAGTCACGCGTCCGTCTTGCTCCACTTGAAGAAGATCGTCGAGAGGCCGATGAAGGCGACCAGCGCCCCGGTGACCGACATCATCACGGCGGCGAGTTCATGGTCCATCTTGGAGGTCCACCCGGCGAACGGCGGGGCCAGTTCATACAGGCCATACAGGGGATGTTCGGCGTAGAGCATGAAGCCGACCAGCCCGAACATCACCGGCGAGAACATCAGCCCCACCACGAGGTAGAGCATGCGGAGCGGCGGCACGAACTTCGGTCGCGCCGGGGCCGTGGTGAGGAGCGGATACCAGAAGATCAGCCCCGCCGCGAACCAAAGCAGGTCGATGGCCATCGAGCCCAGCTGCGTGGGCATGAGCCAGTCGACGATCGGCGGCAGGTGCGTCAGCAGGACGATGACATTGAAGAGGATGAGGGCCGTCACCGGGCGAGTGAGCCGCTCGATCCACGTGCCGGTGGCCGATTGCGCCACCGCGACCTGCGCCTCGGGACGCAGCCCGCCCAGCAACGCCGCCGGGACCAGCAGGCCCAGCAACAGGAACTGCGCCATGTGCACACTGGCGAGGTATCCGGCGCCTAACGCGCCCACCGGCCAGTCGAGCGCAATCCAGGTGAGCAACACCCCCACCAGGGTCAGCGGGTGGATGGGTCGTGGCTCACCACCGCCGGCGCGGTTCAGCCGGAAGGCGGCCCAGCCCACCAGCAGCACAAACAACCACACGCCGGGGAACGGGCGCCACTGCCAGTCCCACGCCGTGTTCGTGAACGAGCACCAGAACTGCATCAGACGTGACGTGACGAGGAAGTGAGGGCGCGGCGCTGGTCGCGTGCAAACCCGTTAGGCATGGGCGCGCTCATCGTCGGGCGCCGAGGTGACTGTCGAGCTCCGCGTAGGGAACCACGAGCGGGGCGATGGCAAACTCGCCCGCCCTCGCAAACTGCAGGCGCAGCGGGAACGACTCGCCGGCCGCGGGCTTGCGCGTGAGGTCGGTCAACATCACGTGCATCGCCCCCGGGAGGAACGAGACGGTCGCGCCCTTGCCGATCGGGACGCGATCACGCATGCGCATCACCTGTTGCCCGCCGCTGGACTCGGTGACGTGCACCATCGCGCCCCCGGCCTCGGGGCTCGACACCCCCACGAGGGTATCCTCGGCGCCTGCATTCGTGAGCACGAGGTACACGGACGCCTCGCTGGTCGCGGGCGGTGCTGCCATCACGGCGACCTCGATGCGGATGGCCGGGCCCGCGACCTCGACCGTCGAGGGAACCAGCTGGATGTCCTTGCCCGGCAACGCGGCCGACGGTTCCGGCGGCAGTTCGCCGCGGGCGAGGCGCGGGAGGTCCTTCGCCCAGTCTTCCTGTCGCACCCCCATCGGGTATTCCGTGCGCGCGAACCCGTCGAGGCCGAAGGCAAAAACCTGTGCCGCGTGCCCCACGAGATACGCCGATGAGTCGGCGCCGGGGAGAAACTCCTTGCGAGCGGTCGCGATGCGCAGCTCGCGTTGCACCCGGGCCAACTCGTCGGGGGACGCGGCCAGCCCGATGAAGTCGCGGTCGAACGCGCCGAGCCACGCCTTGAGGCGCTCCGGTGTGTCGCGCTCGGGGTCGGTCGTGACAAAGATGAACTGGATCTTCTCGCGCTCCTCGAACGGCATCTGCTTGAGGACCGCGGCGACGTTGGCCGCGTGCAGGGGACAGACGTCGGGGCAGTGCGTGTAGCCGAAGAACAGCAGGGCCACCTTGCCGACCGTCTTGAGCCGGAAGCTGAACGGCTGGCCGTTGAAGTCCGTGAAGGTGAAGTCGGGCTTCTCGATCGGCGGGGAAACGTAGACGCCGCGGAACAGGGCCTCGTCGCGCGGGGCCTCGCCGCGGCAGGCCGCCAAGGCCATCATGGCGGGCACGAGGAGGGCAGAGAGGCGTCGCATGTTGGAAAGCTAACCGCGGGCCGACGTCGGTTGCTCGGCGGCGGGGACGGGATAGGTTCCGCGCATGCGCCTGATTCGCTGGTTTCTCCCGATCCTCCTCGTCGCGAGCGCCGCATGCCGCGCCCCGGTCACCACCACGGTGATCCTGGTTCGCCACGCCGAGCGCCCGCCGGGCACGGATCCCGACCTCAACGCGGCAGGGCTCGCCCGTGCGGAGTCGCTGGCCACGGCCCTCACGCGGACCAACGTCGACGCGGTGTTGCACACGCAGTTCAAGCGCACCCAGCAGACGGCGGCACCGCTGGCGCGCGCCAAGTCGCTGACCCCGATCGTGGTGAGTGCGGCTGGCACCGAGGCGCAGCATGCGCAGGCGGTGCTCCAGGCGCTGGCCCCGTTCAATGGAAAGACGTCGGTGTATGTCGGGCACTCCAACACCGTGCCCGCGGTCATCCAGGCGCTCGGCATCGTGCCGGCGCCTGCGATCGCGGACACGTCGTACAGCCATTTCTTCATCGTGCGCAAGCGCGGGTCGGCCGTGGAACTCGTGCGCGTGCGTTACGGCAAGTGAGTGAGGCGGTTCCCCGCCGTTCGCTCGAGGGGCCGTTCGAGATCCGCGAGTCGCCCATGCAAGGGCTCGGCGCGTTTGCGACGGAAGTGATTCCGGCGGGAACGCGCCTCATTGAATACGCGGGGCAGCGGATCACCCCCGCCGCGGCCGATGCGCGGTACCCCGACGTCGAGGGAGAGCGGCATCACACGTATCTCTTCGCGATCGACGACGACGTGGTGATCGACGCGGCGTTCGACGGCAACGATGCGCGCTTCATCAACCACTCGTGCGACCCCAACTGCGACGCGGTGGTCGAGGATGGCCGGATCTGGATCGAGACGATCCGTGAGGTGCAGGTCGGGGAGGAACTCGCGTACGACTACGCCTACATCCTCCCCGAACGCCACACGCCGAAGGCCAAGAAGCGGTATCCCTGTTCGTGCGGTGCGGCGACGTGCCGCGGGACCATCCTCGCACGCAAGCGTTAGGGTGGGCGCGCGCGAGCGCTGCTCCGCTCGCGCGCTGCCAACCTAGGTGGTGGCCTTCTTCTCCTGCTGGCGGCCGAGCCAGAGGCCGGTGAGCAGCCAGAGTCCCGAGAGCGGGACGGCGACGATGGCTTCCATGCTGGTGGTGAAGCCCAATCCCTGCATGGCCGCGGTGGACCACGCGCCGATCTGGTCGCCCAGGCGGTAGACGAAGGTGTCGATGAAGTGCTTCGCCTTGTACTTGTCCTCGCGCGGCACGACGGTGTAGAGCACCTCGCGCGCCGGGCGGGCCACGGCGTACTCGCCGGACCGACGCAGCACCTGGAACACCACGAAGACGCCGATCGTGGGCCACATGGCCAACGATCCAAAGCCGATCATCGACAGCGCAGGCAGCAGGGTCAGCGTCAACGCGACCCCCAGCGCCCGCACGATGCGTCCCGTGAGGAAGACCTGGGTGAAGAGGGTGAGCGTGTTGACGGCGAAGTCCACGTTGGCGAAGAACGCGGTGCGTGCGCCGGAGTCGGCGAACTCCCGGTCGGCGATCGCGGCCTGCTGCAGGTACAGGGTCGTCGAGCCGATGGTGTACAGCAGCATGTAGAGGCAGATGCCCAGCAGGTACGGCGACTTGGCGGCCTGCGTGAGGCCGGCCCAGAGCGACCCGCCGATGATGGCCTCGGACGATCCCGACTGGCGCGATCCGAGCTGCCCCTGGGACGAGAGCTGGTTCAGGCGCCGCACGGCGTAGGTGCTCAGCTCGAGGAGGGCCATCGAGATGAGCAACAGGTTGACCGGACGCAGCGGCTCGGCGAGGAGCGACGTCACCCCGGAGCCGACGATCCCGCCAAAGGTCCCGCCAAACCCGAGGAAGCCGAAGAGGCGCTTCCCCTGTTCCGGCGTGAACACGTCCGTCATGAACGACCAGAAGTTCGAGATGACGAACAGGTTGAACACGGCGGTCCACACGAAGAACACCCGGCCGGCCCAGACCTGCTGCCCTTCGGGCAGGACGTGCAGCAGGACGAAGAAGATCGCGAGGTTGCTGATGAAGAAGCGGTTCGCCCACGGGATGAACTGGCGCCGCGAGTACTTCATCACCAGGGCGGCAAACGGCGGGTGCGCGGCGAACATCGCGACCATCGTGGCCGTGAAGAGCCACGGGATGTTGCGCGTGCCGCCCGCGACCGCCATCTCGTCCCGGAACGGACGGATGATGTAGTATCCCGTGAGGAGGCAGAAGAAGTACAGGCACGACCACAACATCGCCGCGATCTCGTTGCGGCGGACATCAACAACGCGCTGCAGCCAGTGCGGCTGCTCGTCCGAGGAAGGAGTCGTCACCGGGTCACCCGTGCAGTTGGTGCCACTTCGCCAGCAACTCCTTCTCCCGCTCGGGGGTAAGCCCGGCCAGCATCTTCCCCTGGCGCTCGGCCGGGAGGGTCTTGAACCAGTCGATCGTGTCGCGGGCGGTCACGGCGAGCGGACGGAAAGTCAGTCCCTGCGCAATCGCCCGTTCGATGGACACGCGGCCCCAGCCGGCATTGTCGTCACGCGGCGCCAGCCAGGTGGGCATGTCACTCCAGCCGCGCACCGTGTTGTCGGCAAGAAACTTGTAGTCCACCCAGGTGAGCTTGACGTCGTTGCTGCCACTGCTCGCGGCGCGGCACCCGGCCAGCATCTCGCCCACCGTGAGCGGGGCCCGCGGCCCGGTGGCGTTGAACGTGCCGATGATGTGGTCCTCGCACAGG
>JAEUJK010000634.1 GCA_016794735.1 Gemmatimonadota bacterium
GGTCGCCGACGTGGCGCGGGTCGCGACCGTCGCCGCCCCGGCGCTCGTGCATAACGAGGCACCGCGGGTGACGCGTGACGCGTCGCCACGCCTGCGCGAGGGCCAGGAGTCGCTGGCCATTCCCGAGCGGGCGGTGGACGCGCCCGTCCCGGCCGTCGTGCGTGACATCATCGCCGGTGCCGAACGTTCAGCTGGCATCCGGAGCTGGGGCCTGCCCGCAGAACGCGAGGGCGCCCGCCCGTCCGAGGAGGATCCGTCCCGCGACAGCTCGCGTGACCAGGGCCTGGCGGACCTCCTGGCGTCGCCGCAGCTCGACAACGAAGCGTTCGGTGCCCGGATGCGGGAGCGCGACGCGACCCTGCGTCGCGACGGCGTGACGGCCGCATCGACGATCGAGCGCACCGATGCCGCCGAGCGGATTGCCCGTGCCCTGCGCCTGCAGGACGCGGTTGGGGATCGCCCGGTTTCCTCGGTGACACTGCGGCTCGACCACCCCGAAGGGGGTGAAGACCGCATCCGCGTGGACCTGCGCGGACGCAGCGTGGGTGCCACGCTCGATGTGGCCGACGTGTCGGCCGCGGATCACCTGCGCGCGCATGCGCGCGAATTGCACCAGGCCCTCGAACGCGCAGGACTCGAGGGTGAACGCGTCGTGGTGCGTGCGGCGAGCGAGGCCAGCCAGGCCATCGCGAGCGCCGCCGGCGCCGAACGCGAAAGCGTGCGTGCCGCGTCGTCCTCGTCCAGCAGCAGCTGGAACGGTGCGACGTCCCGCGACCCGCGCGCGCCGCGGGACCCCAACCATTCGCAGCAACGCCACGACCAACCCGCGTCGCGCCAGCGACGCGACCAGGGAGGCCAGCGATGACCGCACCCCTCACGAACAGCCTGCTCACCCCCACGCGAAATGGCGCCACGGTCGGGCCGGGCGGGGCGATGGGCAAGAATGAGTTCCTCAAGCTCCTCACGACGCAGCTCAAGTACCAGGACCCGCTCGATCCCATGGATGGGAAGGACATGGCGGCCGACCTGGCACAGTTCTCCGGCCTGGAGCAGCTGCTCAACATCAACGAACAACTGGAGGCCCAACAGGGGCAGTACACGTCCCTGCTCACGGCGATGAACAACAACGTCGCCCTGGGCACGATCGGGAAGACCGTCATGGCAACCGGGGACCAGGTCATCCTCACCAGGGACGCGAATGGCGACCTGGGAGCGACCGTCACGGCTGACATCGCGACGAGCGGCGTGGCGAAGCTCACGCTGTTCGATCGGTCCGGCAAGGAAGTCGGTTCACGGACGTTAGGGTACGTGACGGGAGGCCGGCAGGAATTCGACATCGGATCCGCCGCCGCGAAGGTGTCCACGGAAGGACCCCTGACCTACCGCATCACGGTCGCTGACGCGAGCGGCAAGGATGTGCCGCAAACGACCTACACCGTCGGCATCGTCGACGGCATGTCCTGGGGCCCGGATGGGTCCGCCCGCCTCACGGTGGGCCCCCTCATGATCGACGTACGGTCGATCATCCGAATCCTGGCCTGACCCCCATTCCTCCAAGGATCACACTCCCATGATGCGATCGCTGTTTTCCGGCGTGTCCGGCCTGCGCAACCACCAGGTGCGGCTGGACGTGATCGGTAACAACATCTCGAACGTGAACACGGTGGCCTTCAAGGCCGGCCGCGTCACCTTCAAGGAAGGCTTTGCCCAGCTGCTGCAAGGTGCCTCCCGCCCGCCCGGCGACCTCGGCGGCACGAACCCGATCCAGATCGGCCTCGGCATGCAGATCGGCTCGGTCGACATGATGTACCAGCAGGGTAACCTCGAGACCACCGGCCTCACGACCGACCTCGCGATCCAGGGCGACGCGATGTTCGTGGTGAAGAAGGGCACGCAGAACTTCTACACCCGCTCCGGCAACTTCCAGTTGGACGCCCAGGGCAACCTGGTGTCGCCGACGAACGGCTTCGTCGTGCAGGGCCGCATGGCCGACAACGGCGTCTTCCTCGACGGCATCCGTGACATCGTCCTCCCCGTCGGCCAGAAGAC
>JAEUJK010000638.1 GCA_016794735.1 Gemmatimonadota bacterium
GTCTTCTGGAAGCGCGATTGCGTCGCGTCGTCCATCCAGGCGAGTCCCTTGCGCATCGGCTCCTGCATGTCGGGATACGCCGTCATCAGGAAGTCGAGGAACTCCGGCACCCCGGCGTCGCTGGCCGAGCCCGAGCGTTCATCTGCCGGGATCACCAGGTCACCGAGCACCTGCACCAGCGCGAACTCTGCGGCCGTGTAGAACCTGGGGGCGTATGGCACGCCGTCCTTCGCCGCCTGCGCCAGCGAGTCGCTCGCGTGTTTTGCCGCCCGGTCCACATCCTCGCAGGCAATGGCAAACACCGCGAGCGGTGCCGCCGCGAGAATGCGCAGAACGTCGCGACGGACCATCTCCCGCCCCAATGGGGTGGGGCCGCTCCCCGTGCTGCCCGTGCCGCTCGTGCTGCCCATGCTTCGCCCTGGTTGTGGTTCCTGGTCCCTCATATCGCCCCCGCCTTTCGCTGCTGCGTGATGTAGTCCGCGGTCCGCCAGGCCAGTGCCAGGATGGTCCACGTCGGGTTCTTGTCTGCCTGCGAGACGAACGACCCGCCATCGGTGACAAACAGGTTCTTGCAGTCCCATGCCTGGCAGTTGGCATTGAGTGCCGACGCCTTCGCGGTGGCCCCCATGCGCACGCAGCCCAGCTCGTGGATGATCGCCCCGCCGTTGGCGATGCCGTACCCGCTTTCCTTCGACGGCATGTCACCCATCGGTTCGCCACCCATCTCGCGGATCAGCGCGCGGAAGGTCTCCTGCATGTGGCGCACCTGCCGGTACTCATGATCCTGCCACTTCCAATGGAAGCGCAGCACCGGGATCCCGTACGTGTCCTTCACCGTCGGGTCGAGTTCGCAGTACGAGTCGGCGTTGGGGACCTGCTCGCCGCGCCCCGAGAACCCGATGGTGGATCCATAGTAGCGGCGATACTCGTCCTTGAGCGCCTTGCCGTACCCGCCGCCGCGCGAGTGCGGCATGTTCTGGATCCCGCCGCCAAAGCCGTACGACGGCGCGCCGAGCCCGCCCCACACCTCGATGTGGTACCCGCGCGGAAAGTCGAGCTTCTTGTTGTCGAGCCACCACGGCATGTAGATGTGGCCCCCGCCCACACCGTCGCAGTTGTGCGGCACGTGGTCCACGAGCTGCGGGAAGAACCCCATGACGTCGGTGCCGGTCGTGTCGGTGAGGTACTTGCCCACGACGCCTGACGAGTTGGCGAGCCCCTGCGGATGGCGGCTGCTCTTGGAGTTGAGGAGGATGCGCGCGCTTTCGCAGGCACTGGCGGCGAGCACCACCACCCTCGCGGCGACGAATTCGTCCTTGCCGGTCGCCTTGTCGATGTAGTGCACCCCGGTGGCGAGCCCCTGGGCATCCGTCGCCACCTCGCGCGCCATCGCGTTCACCGTGATGGTGAGCCGACCGGTCTTCTGCGCTGGGAACAACAACACGTTCGGCGACGAGAAGTTGGAGTTGGTCATGCACCCGCGGTTGCACTGCCCGCAGTAGTGGCACGGGGCGCGTCCGTTGAGCGGCTGCGTGATCACCGACAACCGCGCCGGGATGCACCAGATCCCCATCTTGTCGGCCGCGCGCTTGACGTGCAGCTCGTAACACCGCGGCTTGGGCGCGGGGTGGAAGATCCCGTCCGGATGGTTGGGCAGGTTCTCCTTCGACCCGAAGATCCCGATCAGCTGGTCGACCTTGTCGTAGTAGGGTGCAATATCGTTGTAGGTGATGGGCCAGTCGTCGCCCAACCCGTCGATCGACTTGCGGCGGAAATCGTCGGGGCCGAAGCGCAGGGAGATGCGGCCCCAGTGGTTCGTGCGGCCACCGAGCATGCGCGCCCGCCACCAGTCGAACTTCGTCCCATCGGCCTTCGTGTAGGGCTCGCCCTCCACCTGCCAGCCGCCGATGCACGCGTCGAACTCGCCAAACGGGCGTTCCTTCGTCGATGCCCCGCGCCGCGGCGAATCGTACGGGAACTTGAGCATGGCCGAGTCTTTCGTGTTGTCCCACCAACCCCCGGCCTCGAGCATGACGACGTTGGCGCCCGCCTGCGTCAGGGCGTGGGCCGTCATGGCACCGCCGGCACCGGAGCCAACGATACAGACGTCGTACGGAGCGTTTCGCTGAGGCATCTGGGTACGGGTGAAGATCCGTCACGGAGCACGCGAACGTGCCCCACTGACTGGAATACTGCCGTCCACCCCAGCGTCGGGCCAGAGGGCGCGTGACACAACCTGATCCGTTGGACGTTATGCCTGTGCACCGCACCTCTTCCGCCAGGCGCATTCATTTCCTACCCTCTCGCACACCCTTCCCCGTCGCCGTGCCGCCCTCCGTCCTGACTCGCCTCCGCAAGGCCTGCCTCGCGCTCCCCGAAGCGCATGAAGTGGAGGCATGGGGTGCGCCCACGTTCCGCGTGAAGAACAAGTTGTTCGCCATGTTCGCGAGCAAGAACGACCACCATGGTGGCGGGCGCGATGGGGTCTGGATCAAGTGCACACCGACCAACCAGCAATTGCTCATCTCCACCTGGCCCACGCGGTTCTTCAAGCCGCCATATGTGGGTCCCTCGGGGTGGGTTGGTGTTTACCTGGATGTCCATACGGACTGGGACGGCACGCGCGAATTGTTGCGGGACGGCTACCTGGCCGTCGCACCAGCCAAGCTGCGCCAGGCCCTGGGGGAACCGGCGCCCTCTACGCGGGTAGCCCGAAAGCGCCCGCGTCGCTGACTATGTTTCGGCGCCAGACCTCCCCTGCATGCGCCGACTCGCCCTTTTCCTGCTGTTCGCCTCATGGCCGTTGCGCGCCCAGAACGGGGCGGCGATGAACGTGCCATTTGGTGTCGGCGAGTCGATGGTCTACAACGTGAAGTACGGCCCGCTCACCGTGGGAAGTGGTCGTATGGAAGTCATCGGCATCGACACGGTGCGCGGCCGGCCGGCCTGGCACCTGCGCCTGGAGGTCCGCGCCGGCATCCCGGGGTTCCGGGTCGTCAACATCCTCGAAAGCTGGCTCGACATGGCCACGTTGGCCTCGCTGCGCTATCGCCAGGAGACCAACAACGGAGGGAAGGAAGA